>JAZGGT010000516.1:0-4947 GCA_036480555.1 Bacteroidales bacterium
ATCTGATCTATAAACTTTTTTCAAGGGAGGAATTTGGATTGATGTTCTTTTACGCGGCATTTATCGGGGTCCTTCTGCCCTTAATAATTGTGGCCGTCCCGAAAACCAGGACCATCAACGGGATCACCATTGCCTCGGTCATCGTGATCACGGCCATGTGGGTCAAAAGGTATATCATCATCATTCCCACGCTTGAAACACCCCTTCTTCCTATGCAGGAATCCAGGATGGCTTATGTGCATTATTCCATAACATGGGTAGAATGGGCCTTAACATTCAGCGGGATCGCCGCCTTTTTTCTGTTTTTTTATTTAAGTTCAAAATTCGTTCCCATTATTCCGGTAAGCGAACTTGCCGAATCGAATGATAAGGATAAAAATCTTGCGACATGAATAATCGTATACTGATCATTGCCCTCATGGTCTTGATTTCCGGCACTTGCCGGACAAGTCATGCAGTATTAGCTTTCCAGGAAGAATCAAAAATAAGTCTGGATTTTTATTTCAGCTGTGTACAGAATGATAATGAGTTCATCCTCAAAACAAGGCTCAGCTACTGGACGGGTGAACGAGATGTATTTATTAACGGGGCAATGGTTGTTTTTTACAATATGGCCGGGGAGGATTCCAGGCAACTTGAGGCCGTTCCTACAGATATGAACGGGGAAGCGGAGTTCCGCATCAAGAAGGGGTCTGAGAGGCTCATCAGCCTGGAAGATAATTATACTTTCAGGGCCTTGTTCAAGGGGAATCATCTTTATGAAAAGTCGGAGGACATGGTGGAAGTGAGGCCCCTGAATATGCATCTTGAATTTATTGAAATAGATTCGGTCAAAACCATCGTAGCAGAGGCTTTCGAAATGGACAAGGAGGGTAACCCTATTCCTCTGGAAGAAACTGATGTTTATTTCTATGTACCCAGGTCATTCAGCCTGCTGCCTGTTGGCGAAGAATGGTTCGAAGAGGGAAGGGCGCAACTGAATTTTCCCACTTCACTTCCCGGGGATTCCATCGGGAATCTTACTATTGTTGCAAGAATTGAGGACCATGAATTGTATGGCAATGTGGAAGCGGTTGCCATGAAGGACTGGGGATTGGCGATGCCGCGTGTCGTGGTTGAATCTCGAAGGGGACTGGGAGATACAGATGCCCCCTTATGGATGGTGTATACCTTGATCGTGTTGCTTTCTATTGTTTGGTTCCATTACATGTATGTATTCTATTTAATGATAAAAATCAAAAAGTTGCGGCGCAACTAGGAGGTAAATTATGACACATCCCTCTGGTGAAAATGATTCAAACATTGAAAAACTGCTCAATCAGTATGATACACTTGAAAAAAGGATCTCGCTGATTGAAGCCAGGCTTGGGGCTGCGGATATCTCGGTTCAGCAGCCGCAGGAGGAGGAGGAAATTGACATTTCCTTTGGCAAGGGGAGCGACATTGAGGTCAAAATTGGTAGTCACGGACTTGCATGGCTGGGGAACATCGTAATGATATTTGGCATCATGTTTCTAATGACATATGCCCAGAACCTGGGCTATTCACTCTTGCCAAGCATTCTCGGTTACCTGCTGGCAGGCAGTATCTTCCTGGTGGCCCATAAAATCAGAAAGAGCCTTTCCCACCTGGATTTCATGCTAAACTTCAGCGGATATATCCTGGTTTTTTATGTAACGCTACGGCTTCATTTTTTTACACCTGATCCTGTGATAAGCCAGTTTGGTATTGGATTGGCAATGATCTTGATCCTGATTGCATCGCTGTTGGGATTTGCACTAAGAAAAAATTCTGAATTCCTTGCTGCCCTGGCTATTATATTCCTCGTTGCCACGGCACTTTTCTCCGGTGTAACACATGTTACTCTTACTTTGTTTGTTGCGGCTGCTGGCATTTCTACAATTCTTTTCCTGCGGAAAGAATGGAGGCATCTGCTTATGGTTTCTCTTTTCCTTGTCTACATTTCACACCTGTTATGGTTAATGGGCAATCCTGTCCTGGGCAATCCCTTTGGTGTGGTGGACGCGCATCAGAATAATCTGTATTACCTGTTCGCATATGCCGCCATCTACGCATTCGTTGCACTGGCACCCAGGAAGGAATCCATCCCGGAAAGATTTTATCTCAGCCTGGTGATATGGAATGCGATTTCATTCATGCTTCTTGTCCTAATGGTAGTGTTGGCATTTTACGAGGAGAACTATGCCGGGATATTTGCCCTTATTACGATAATTTGCCTTGGGTATTCAGTGGTTCTTTATAACCGGGGTACAAGGGAGATCATCCCGGCACTTTTTGCCTGTTTTGGTTTTATGGCAATGAGTGTTTCAGTTTACGGATTTACCGGTCTGCCTAACGCACATCTTTTGCTTGCCCTTCAGAGTCTGCTGGTCATGTCCATGGCATTATGGTACAGATCGAAGATCATTGTGGTTGTTAATACCATGCTATATCTAGTGATATTACTGATTTATATGATTGCCTATCCTTCTGTCGACAGCATCAATATTGTATTTGCGCTGGTCGCCCTGGCCTCCGCCCGGGTCCTGAACTGGCAAAAGGAACGGCTCACCCTGCGCACGGAAGTACTGAGGAACCTGTACCTGATTGCAGCATTTTTTATGGTATTGTTTAGCCTGAAGCAGGCTGTTCCTGCCCAGTACGTCACACTTTCATGGACCCTCGCGGCAGCCTCTTATCTTGTGATGAACATCATCCTGAATAACATCAAATACCGCTGGATGGCGATTTTTACATTCATTGCCACAGCCATTTACCTTTTTGCTGTTGACCTGGCAAGCCTGCAGGTGGGATACAGGGTGCTTGCCTTCCTGTTCCTGGCAGCCATATCTATTGCAGCTTCGTTATATTATACGAAGAAGCTGAGAAAGAAAAATGAATCCTAGATAATTACCAGGGAATCTCTTTTTTGTCCTTGAAGAATTTCCCACTTGGTACATTACTGGAAGTGGCCAGCCATACAGCTGTTTCGGCCCCTTCTTCCAGGGAGCGGATTGCATTGGGTCCACCCATTTCCGTCTTCACCCAGCCCGGGCACATGGAATTGACCTTGATTCCATCCCTGGCCAGTTCCTTGGACTGAATTACGGTAAGTGCATTCAGGGCCGTTTTGGAGATCCTGTAAGCGCCGTAGCCTGCACCCATGGTAGAGAGTTGCCCCATGGTGCTGGAAATGTTGATCACCCTTGGATCATCGCTTTTCTTCAGGAATGGGATCACCGCACGTGTAACCATCATAGGTCCGTAGAGGTTGGTCTCCATGGTTTCTCTCATATCTGGCAGGGACACCTGAACGGAAGCATGATTCTGATCATGCAGGATGGCTGCATTGTTGATCAATACATCAAGCCGCTCACAGATTTCTTTAAAGTAGGTGACCACATCGGCGATACTTTGTTCTTCAGAAACATCCAGCTGGTGAAACCAGGCTTTTTTATAGTCCTTTCTGATATCATTCACAATAGGACGGCCGATGGCCATATTCCGCATAGTAAAAACCACCGTAAAATCTTTTGCCAGCAATTGTTTGCCGATCTCAAGCCCAATCCCGCGGTTGGCGCCGGTTATAAGTACGACTTTATCCATGTGTTTTAGATTATAGAATTCACCTATTCTGCCCGGTTTATCCTGTAAATCTGTGTGAATATATAAATAATTATTCCCCAAACTGCCAGGATAATGCCGTTAACAAGTATGAGTAAACTTATCGGAGCATTCGCACTGGCTGCTGTGAGTGATCTTTTATTTGCCCGATAATCAATGTAAAAAGGGATACCAAAACTTGCTGTCTTGCTCACCTCTACGCCTTCAAACATGTCATCTTCCTCTATCCTGGCGATAATGGTTACATTCCCGGCTGAGTCACCCCGCAGATCATATGGGAATTCAATCCTCACTTCACCATTTTCATTGGTTGTGTTAAAATAATCTCCAATGGGTAACTGGCTGAAGGTTCTCTGGACAAAAAAATAAAGATCCAGTTCTGCAATGGGTTTTCCTAAACTATCACTGCTGTATTCATTCACCTGTGCGGTTATATATTTTATGGAATCCTCCTCTGAAAACCGAAGCTGGATTACCGGAGTGATTCGTTTATCATCCTGTCTGAATGCAGAGGCCTGTAATTCAAAGTACACAAGAAAGAGTGAGAGAATCAATTTAATACAGATCTTAATGAACGATCCATTCAAATGATTTTTTGCCCAATTCATTTTCATGTCAATCTTTATTTAATGTGTTCCTTCTTCATTCCTTTTTCCTCGGCCATCTCCCAAATCGGAATAACCGGAAACAGTTTCATAATGAGGGTAATAATTAATAACACTCCAGCCACGGAAGCAGCACAAATGGCCCATTCTTCCCAAGTTGGGAAATAATGTCTGTAGGATTCATCAACATCCTGGATAGGCAGGTAGGGATGCTGTAAGGATGGTATGACAATCAGGAAGCGTTTAAACCATGCACCCAGGATTACGAAAAATGAAACTATCAGCATTGGAAAGGGTTTTCTGCCCTTCCTCGGAATTAATACCAGGATGGGCAATATCAGACCAAATATCTGTACCATCCAGTACATCAGGGCATATTTCCCGATAAATAGTTCTGTTATGTGCTCACCTTCCACTCCAACCATTTTAAAAGCCGGTCCCAGGTATTCATTGATATTAAAATAAAGGTAGACAAGGGATAACAGAACAAGCAGTTTGCCCATATGGTCAAAATGTTTCTCGGTGATATACTTTTCAAGACCCATGGATTTCCGGATGAAGAACATGGCAACAATAATAACTCCCGATCCGACCATGAATGCCCCTGACACAAAATAGGGTCCCAGGTTAGTGCTGTCCCAGCCAGGCCGCCAGGTGGTAGCAAATAACCAGGAAGTTATGGTATGAATGGCAAATGCAACGGGTATAATCATTACGC
>JAZGGT010000517.1:0-5380 GCA_036480555.1 Bacteroidales bacterium
ATGCAATTAAAAAACTTCCAGAAGGATTTACACATGAACAGGTAATTGAGGAGCTAATTCTTATGGATAAAATTGAAAAAGGAGTCAATGATATCGATGAAGGAAGGCTTTCCAAATGGTTAAAATAATTTGGACAGACAATGCTCTCCGAGATCTCGAAGAAATTGCAGATGCTTGCCAAGTGATATCAAATTTTTGTAATTTTGATCCTATATGACCACCAAAGGAGAAATATTAGATTTCTTGACCCGAAATAAACAGTATTTCAGGGATCAGTTTGGTATTGTTAAAATAGGTTTATTCGGATCTTATGCAAAAGATGAACAAACCGATGGATCTGATATTGATCTTATAGTTGAATTTGCAAATAATACACCAAACCTATTTGATGTAAAGAATGAGCTTAAAAATTATATTAATGAGAGATTCAATATTCAAGTTGATATTGCACGGGAGAAATACTTAAAACCTATCTACAGAGACTCCATCCTTCAAGAGACTATCTATGTCTGACAAAGATTCTCATAGTCTTCAATCCATCCTGGATGCAATATCCAAGATTATTCAGTTTACCCAACCTTTTTCGGATCCAGATAGATTCTTTCACGATGTTAAGGCTTTTGATGCAATAATATCCAATGATCTGCCCATACTCAAAGTAAAAATTGAGAAAATCATGTTGGATTAAAGAACACATTTAACCCCATCCCTGTCCATTAACAAAATATAATCTATTTCCCGGATTGTATTAAATTTAGGCCGTACACTTATCAGATCCTTGAAAAAAGCCCTTATCATATTTGCTCTCTTATCATATTCAATGGTAATGCCCGCATCAGATGATGGTTTTGGGGGAAAGTTCGGTATATCATTGCAGTTTGGGACCCATATCCAGCGACTGGGATTGATGTACCAATTCTATTATTTCAACAGTTTTGTTCAAATCAGCCAGGGGACCAGTTTTCATTATAACTGGAAATCTTTGGGACCCAGGAAAAGGGGCTTGGAGATGCAGGCTTTGCTGGGACTCCAGTTTTATTGGGGTGAGAAATCAGGCAGGAAAAAATACCTGTTGAATGAATATTCCCTGATGGCAGCGGATAAATTTTCGGGAGGAATTATGTGGAGGTACTACCTGGACCAGGTAGAGTCAAGTCAGTCTACTGGGGGACTCCATTTCAATCTTCAGCAATTTGGTATCATCATCGAAAATGATCTTTTCGGTGGAACGGATGGATTTCAGGATAAATTCCGTACCGGGGCAATGGGCATTACATACCAGGTTGACAGCCTTCAATTGATACTTCAGACGACTCACTGGACCGGCAAGGCATTCGATGGTCCCAAGGTTTATGATAGCTTGTATCCCGGGAAATACGGATACCGGGATTTAAGCAATGTGAAATATGGCAAATATTCCCATGGTATTCTATCCCTCGGGATTAATTATTTCTGGAAGTATAATCAAACCTTCCGTTTTGAATCAGGCATCGATGCAGAACAGGTAAGGCATGCCTTGCAGAACAAGATGATACACGATTTTCCCTTACTGCCCCACAAGGGCAAATATGAAAACATGCATTATCCAATGCTACAACCGGATGGAACACACTACACATTCCGGGAAGGACAATCCATCCGAAAACCAAGGTTCTACCTCCAGGCCGGAGCCAATCCATTTATGTTCTATTGATCATATTTTTGTTATTTAGAATCATTCTAAAAATATCGTATCTTCGGGAGGTTGTTTTATACAGATAGGTGAATACCATGCTGCGAATAATTAACCTGATCATCCTTCTTGCTATGATGACTCTCGGCTCTTCTTCAGGACAATCTCCGCAACCCGTATATACGAATGAACTGATCCATGAGAGCAGTCCATATTTACTGCAGCATGCCCATAATCCTGTCAACTGGCATCCCTGGGGAGAGAAGGCACTGGACTTAGCCCGGAAAGATAATAAACTGATCATTATCAGCATAGGCTATTCGGCCTGTCACTGGTGCCATGTAATGGAACACGAGAGTTTTGAGGATACTTCGGTGGCTGCCATCATGAATAAGCATTTCATTTCCATCAAGGTGGACAGGGAGGAGCGGCCTGATGTGGACCAGGTATATATGGATGCCGTTCAGCTGATATCCGGCCAGGGAGGATGGCCCCTGAATGCTTTTGCCCTGCCTGATGGGAAACCATTTTATGCAGGGACTTACTTTCCCAAAGAGGACTGGATCAAGGTTCTTCAATACTTCATCGACCAGTATGAGAAAGATCCGGAGAAGCTTACGGAGCAGGCTGAAAATGTGACAAATGGGTTGCGTTCCATCGAACAGGTCCCGGATAAAAGTACCGGGAATGAATATACCATGGAGCAGTTGGACAAGATCTTTTCAAATCTCCAACCTCATCTGGATATGAGGAAAGGAGGGATCAACCGGGCTCCTAAATTTCCCATGCCTGTAGCCTGGAAGTATCTGATGCATTATGATTACCTCGGTGGTGAAAAAAAGGCCCATGAATCAGTGATTTCCACGCTGGATAATATGGCAATGGGCGGGATCTACGATCATGTGGGGGGTGGATTTGCACGCTATTCCACGGATGCGGACTGGCATGTTCCCCATTTTGAAAAAATGTTGTATGACAATGCACAATTAATGGAACTCTATGCCCGTGGCTACCAGATTACTGGTGATCCGATTTACCGGGATGTAGTTTATGAGACCCATGAATTCATACAGCGGGAATTGAGTTCCGGCAAAGGTGGTTTTTATGCCTCCCTGGATGCTGACAGCGAGGGAGAAGAAGGAAAATATTATGTCTGGACGCTCGCAGAGATAGAAAAGGTTCTTGGAAAAGAGGCTGCCCTATTTTCCGATTATTATAACCTCAGCGAACAGGGTAACTGGGAGCATGGCAAAAATATCCTCATCCGCAAGAAGACAGATGCAGAAATTGCAGAAAAACACGGACTGACAGAGGAGGAATTGAAGGAGACTATAGAGCAGGGGAAAACACTTCTTTTAAAGGAGCGTTCCAGGCGGATTGCCCCGGGACTTGATGATAAGATATTGACCTCCTGGAATGCCTTGATGGCCAGGGCCTATGCATACAGCTACCAGGCATTTGCCGAACCGGAATTCCTGGAACTTGCTTTGAAATCAGCCCGCTTCCTGGAAACTAATGCCATGGGAGATGACCTGCAAATGACCAGGAATTACAAGAATGGTAAATCTTCTATTCCTGCTTTCCTCGATGATTATGCCTTTACCATCTCAGCCTTTATCGAGATATACCGGTCCACCTTTGATGAATCCTGGCTGAAAAAGGCAGAAGCGTTGACGAATTATACCCTGGAGCATTTCCTGGATGAACAGACCGGTATGTTCTTTTACACTCATGATAAACACTCAAATCTGATCGTAAGAAAAAAAGATATATCCGATAATGTGATCCCATCGTCCAATTCTGAAATGGCAATAAATCTTTTCCAGCTGGGTACCTATTTATACCGTGAAGACCTGCTGCAAATATCCCAGCAAATGCTCCAGATCGTACAGAAAGACATCCGTCAAAATCCATATTATTACTCAAACTGGGCGATTCTCGAAGCAAATATGGTCCATCCTCCATACGAGGTCGTTATACTTGGAGATAATTTTGAGGAGGTCCGCCGGTCCTTTGGTGTTAAGTACCTTCCCAATGTAATCCTTACAGGGGGCAGACGTGAAGGAGATATGGATCTTCACAGAGGCAAATACTCAGAAGGAGAAACCATGATCTATGTCTGCCGTGACCGTGTATGCAAACTACCGGTAAGGGAATTCTCAGAGGCGATGGAACAGATTGAATATTAGTTCCATACTTGAGCTGTCTTGCACAAAACAGGAGTTTATGTTATATTTAGTAAAACCTGTATTGACAAGCAGGTTATCCTTAATTTAAAACATCAAAAAATTAGAACAATGAATGTAAACCGCAGAAAATTTCTGGCCATGGCCGGTGGAGCATCGGCCTTGGGATTCACAGCACCTCTAAACGGCGGAATAATGGGAGTCCCCGGTGCCAATTCACAGGTAGGAAAAGTCAAGATAACAGATATCAAGACGGCCAGCGTCAATATTAAGTATCCTGCACACCTGGTGAAGATCGAAACAGACTCGGGCTTAATTGGCCTGGGCGAAGCAGTGCCACGGAAGGATCAAAGGAATGGTGTGAATCGTGATATGACAGGGGATATCAGGAACCTGAAACAATACCTAGTGGGAGAGGACCCATTGCAATATGCCGTCTTGTATGAACGAATGATGAGGGAAGAAATCCGACTCGCCTCCTGGGCCGGTATTGTGCCAGGTCTTATATCGGGCGTTGAAACTGCCCTGTTGGACCTGGTGGGAAAGATGCTTGGGGTTCCGGTTTATACTTTGCTGGGGGGCAAGTTCAGGGATAAAATCCTGATCTATCACGATACAGGTTCTCCCAGTACTGCGGATCCAAAAGCCTGGGTTGATGAAGCCAAAAGGTCCCTGGATTGGGGATTCAAGGCCATGAAATTTGACTTGAATCCATGGAGAGGAGACAGATGGAACCGGAGCCTGGAAGCTGCTGACATACGTGACTGGATAAAAATCCTGGAAGCCATTAAGGCGGAACTTGGTCCGGATATACCCTTTGGCGTAGACCTCCACTGGAAATTCAATCCCCAGGATGTTTTGAAATTCCTGAAGGAAGTTGAGGATATGGGGCTGTGGTTCGTGGAGGATCCTATTCTCCCACATAATGCAGATGCCATGAAGAAGGTAAGCGATTCAACTACTGTGCCCATTGTGACCGGGGAAAATCTTTTTACTCGCCATACTTTCAGGCCATTCATTGAAAAGCAGGCAGTTGATGCCATTCAGATTGATACCCAGAAGGCGGGAGGATTGATGGAGACGAAGTGGATCTCTGACTGGGCAAATTTATACAATATTCCCATGTTTGTTCATAATCTGTGTACTCCTGTGGGAACGATGGCTTCCGGCCATGCCTGTGCCGCCATTCAATCTTGCATATCCCTTGAATCAGATAGTGTGGAGCTTCCGTACTGGCAGCATCTGGTTGTAAACGATGGTGCTTTCTATAAGGAGGGTTACCTTGAGATCCCTGACAAACCTGGCCTTGGTATAGAACTCAACGAGGAGGTCGTCAGGGAGCACCTGATTGAGGGTTCTGGTTATTTTGAATAAGCCGGGATATGCTTTCTATTGGCTTTATTGACCAACTATTTTATCGAGAAGTTCGGACAATTGCCTGACCATCTCTGGTTTTTCTAGGTACAGGTTATTTTGTTCAAGCGGGTCCAGTTTGAGGTTATAAAGTTGTCCCAGTGGGCCA
>JAZGGT010000518.1:0-5318 GCA_036480555.1 Bacteroidales bacterium
CGGATCTTTCTGCCGAAGATCGGCTGGATAGGTTTTTACAAAAGCCGCTCAATCAGTGGGAAAGTCAAAAATATTACCATCTCCAAAAAGGGAGAGCGATGGCATGCTTCCATACAGGTGGAACAGATGGTTGAAATCCCAGGACATCCTTCCGATTCTGAGATCGGCATTGATGCAGGGATAATGTATTTTGCTGCCTTCTCAGACGGGAGAATGATTGAGGGCGTGAACAGCTTCAGAGTATATGAGGACAGGCTGGCCAAAGAGCAGCGGAAACTTTCGAGGAAAAAGAAAGGGTCACAGAACTGGAAGAAACAGAAGAAAAAGATATCCAGGCTTCATCATAAGATCACAAATGTGCGGAAGGACTTCCTTCACAAACTCAGCACCGAAACCAGCAAAACCCACGCAAGGGTGTATGTCGAAAGGTTACAGATAAAGAATATGAGCGCATCGGCCACGGGGACAATCGAAGATCCGGGCAGGAATGTAAAAGCAAAGTCCGGTCTGAATAAGTCGATTCTCGATCAGGGATGGTATGATTTTAGACGGCAGCTTAACTACAAGCTTCTTTGGCAGGGTGGAAGCCTGATTGAAGTCGATAGCCGGCACACATCGCAGAGATGTTCATGCTGTGGTCACACATCGAAAGAGAACAGGCCTTCACAGGCTGTTTTCAGGTGTCTTGCATGCGAGCATGAAGAAAATGCAGATGTAAATGCGGCGAAGAATATACTAACCGTCGGGCAGACGGGGATGGCCTGTCAAGCGAACCGCGTTGGTGGTCGGCAGCAGGAACCTGCAGGAAACCGCGAGGTAGTACTGCCCATGGCTTCGTAAAACCAGAGGAATCCCTTTCGTTCACGGAAGGGAGGATGTCAACAATAAGGTATCAATAGAACCTGAGGATGTTTGAGAATTGTAAATATCCAGTGGACTACCAAAGATGATGTACCTGTGATTTGATATCCTCCCGGTAGATCTCATCCACCTCGTAAGATTCATATTCTGTCAGATCGGGGATATCATCTGCAAGCAGGTTGGATTTCACCTGGTCCGGCCGTGATGCCCCAGGTATCACACAGCTTACCTCTTCATGCATGAGGATCCACCGCAGGGCCCGTGGAGCCAGGTTTTTCACCCCCGGGAATGCCTTTTTCAGCCTGCCTACAGCTTTGAGTCCCACATCATACGGGATCCCTGCAAATGTTTCCCCCTTATCGAACATGATCCCGTTGCGGTTGAAATTCCGGTGATCCATTTTCTCAAACTTTGTGTCTTTTCTGAACTTCCCCGATAACAATCCGCTGGCAAGAGGGACCCTCACAATAATGCCCACATTTTTCTTATGGGCCACCCGGAAAAACCTGTCCGCCGGACGCTGGCGGAACATATTGAAGATGATCTGTACGGTGGTGACATTATCATACTCAATGGCTTTCAAACCTTCTTCCACTTTTTCCACACTGACACCAAGGTGCTGGATCTTTCCCTCCTCTTTCAGGCGATCAAACAATTCAAAAATTTCGGGACGGTAATAAACTTCCGTTGGCGGACAATGCAACTGGATCAGGTCAAGGGTTTCAAGTTGCATGTTTTTCAGACTGTCTTCCACAAACTGCCTGATCCCCTCGGGAGTAAAGCCATTATCTGAGGGCTTGGCGGTCCGTCTGCCACACTTGGTCGCGACATATATTTCTTCAGACCGGCTCTTCAGCAATCTGCCGATGGCTTTTTCACTTTCCCTGTTCCCGTATAAATCAGCCGTATCGATGAAGTTAATTCCCTTGTCCACGGCCAGGTTCAGTATACGGTCTGCATTGCCGTGATCAAAGTCCGATCCCCATTTACCACCAACCTGCCAGGTTCCCAGTGAGATCCAGGAAATCTCAAAGCCTGTTTTTCCAAGTAATTTGTATTTCATGGTCGTTTATTTTTACTAATTTACACAAAGAATTGTAAATATTACACCCTTTGCAAATGATTATAAAAGCTTTGTATTTTGTCATTCTCCTTCTTGCTGTCATTTCCTGTAGGGAAAGGACCAGCAATGAAAAGAAAACAATCGTTGAAATTCAGGGAGATAAATTCCTGATCAACGGCAAACCAACTTATGAAGGCAGGTCCTGGCAGGGTTTTCCTGTAGAAGGACTCCTCATGAATTCAAGGATGGTCCAGGGAATTTTCGATGACCTGAACCCTGAAACCGCCGGTCTGTGGAAATATCCGGATACCGGGGAATGGGATGCCAACCGAAACACCGATGAATTCGTAGAGGCCATGGAGGACTGGTATGCACATGGACTCCTTTCCTTCACCATAAACCTGCAGGGAGGAAGTCCTGTGGGATACGGCAACCAGAAGTCCTGGACCAATTCTGCATTTGATCCTCAGGGAGGCTCCAGGGAAGCATTTTTTAAAAGGCTCAAGAAGATTCTTGATAAGGCCGATGAACTCGGCATGGTCCCCATCCTGGGTATCTTTTATTTCGGGCAGGACCAATACCTGGAAGGGGATGATGCCATCTATGCAGCCATTGATTATACGATGGACTGGCTGTTTGAAAGCGGCTACAGGAATGTCCTGATAGAAGTAAACAATGAATGCAATATTAGCCGCTGGGACCATGAGATACTGACAGATCCGCATGTACATGCACTGATATCTTATGTCAGGGCAAAAGAGAAGGACGGTTACAGCTTCCTGACCGGAACCAGTTACGGAGGTGGAGCCATACCTTCATCAGAAGTGGTGGAAGCCTCTGATTTTGTTTTGATCCATGGCAATGGTGTGAGGGAACCCGAAAGAATCACAGAAATGGTTCAGCAGGTCAAGGCCTTGCCTGCCTATACGATCAAACCCATCCTGTTCAATGAAGATGACCATTATGATTTTAACCAGTCCATGAACAACATGGTAGCAGCTGTTCAGGCTTACGCCTCCTGGGGATTCTTTGATTTCCGCAGGGATGGAGAGGAGTTCAATGAAGGTTACCAGAGTGTGCCGGTGGACTGGCGGATCAATTCTGCCAGGAAGAAGGGATTCTTCAACCTGGTAAAAGAGATTACCGGCGGGAATCCATAAACCGACTCAGATTTTATTAATATGCACCACATGGCCACCACCAGGAGACATTACAGCCTCCAGGACGGTATCCTGGTCAACAGAAATAACTTCCATATCCAGCCTGGTGGGATTCACATCTGCATCTGCAGCATCTTTCCAGATAGTTGCCTCAAAGGACCCCTCGCCAAGGAAATCCAGCGGGATGGAAAGGGTCCTTCCTTCCTCATCCGTCATGGTCCCGATATACCATTCATCCCCTGACCTTCTGGCCGTTGTGATATAATCCCCGACACTGGCGTTAAGCACCCGGGTATCATCCCAGGTGGTGGGGACAATCTTCAGGAAGTCAGTTCCTGCGGGACTGCTACGGTAATTATATGGAGCATCACAGAGCACCTGCAAAGGGCTCTCATATACCACCATCATAGCCAATTCGTTGCACCTTGTACCAATGGTCATGGGTGAAGGGGCCCCGGCCTCAACCTTGAATTTGTCAGGTGTAACATTTACAAAAGCCCCCGGGGTGAAATCCATCGCTCCCAGTATCCCTCGGGTAAACGGGATGGTAACCTTATGCTCCGGTGTGATCCTGTTGCTCCATTTAACATATTCATTACCCATGACCCCTTCCCTGGTCATCAGGTTAGGATATGTGCGGCTGACCCCAGTAGGCTTGTAAGCCCCATGAAAATCAACCACCAGATGATGTTCTGCCGCCAGTTTCACCAGACGATGGTAAAAATTCACAACATACTGGTCATCCCTCGCCATAAAATCTACCTTGACACCGGCAACGCCCCATTTTTCATACAGGGCAAAGGCCTCCTCCATCTGTCTGTCCGCATGGTTCCACTCCAGCCACAACAGGATCTTCACGCCTCTCTCAGCACCATACCGTACCAGTTCAGGGATATCAATCTCTGGCTCCATGGTTGTTATATCACTTGTAGGATGGGGGTTATTATTGTCTTCTTCAGTTGGCAGGAATGCTGGACCGTACCAGAGCCAGTCCACCAGCTGATACTGCCATCCCATCTCCGCTGAGAGGTCAATGAAATGCTTCATTGTTTCGGTATTGGATCCCAGTTGAAAATCCACATCCGGACCATACCTGTTGCACCACCACCAGTCCCACGATGATTTACCCGGCTTGATCCAGCTCACATCCTCCAGGGCATTTGGCTCATTCAGGTTGGCAATGATATCTGATTCAATAAAATCCCCCGGGGAATCCCCAATCATGATCAGGCGCCAGGGACTGCTGCGTGGCGCCTGGCTCTTTACCAGCAGTTCCTGGTCATCAGGCCAGGGAGCCAGCACAGTTTCAAGGGTATAATTGCCGGTCCCCCGTAAGTACATACCCGCCCAATCTGTTAAATTTGCCTCTGTAATTGCCACCCAGGCTTTCTCCCCTATTTCCATCAGCAAGGGCAGTCCGCTCCTTTCCTCCAATAATGGATCATCCAGCATTCCTTCCATGAATTCGGTTTCCTGATGAGACCGGAAGGGACCGTACTGTGCAGCCCATACCCTGTGATTCCCGTTAAACTTGAAGGTGGTCTTGTCAGCTGTCAGCTCAAACTCGCCTATGTTTTCCTGTTCCGGTATATGATATCGAATGGCTACCCCGTCATCATAAACACGCAGCACCAGGTTCAGCTTTATCTCATCTGTCTCATTGACCAGCTGAACGATCAGCTCATTGTAGCTGTTAATGACCTTTTTATTCCTGCCCCAGACCCGTTCCCAGCTTTCATTCACATAACTGGTTTCAGTCCCCGTGACCTTCATTCCAGGTCCCAGGGAGGGCAGATCCCTGAATTCAAGTCCCAATTCAGCATTTCCAATTAACTCAAGGTCCTTGTATTCCACACTGTACCCCATGGTGCCTGCAGTGATGTTTACAATGATCTCACCATCAGGCGATTCAACGGTTAGTGTTTCACCTGTACAACTGTTAATCAGCAGGACCGGTACAGCTAGGATGGACAGCACAAAGTTTTTCATAAGGTTATTATTTTATCAGTTACCGATGATTGTAAGAATAGCAGCCGATTGCGAGCAAATCAACTATCAAACCTTTGCAAATCTAGTCCCGGTTATTATTTTTTACCATAGGGACATACTTGAATACAAATCCCGCAAACTCTATGTCCAGTTGATTTCTCTCTATGTGATAGATACTTATCACATTTAAAAGCATCATATCTAATTTCTCTTTTATCTTGCATGTTAAATTTATATCCGGTAAA
>JAZGGT010000519.1:0-2968 GCA_036480555.1 Bacteroidales bacterium
GCTGGCGAGCTGATCACCGAATCCCTGGTTGCCCTGGGCAATTGTATTATAATCAGTTTTCATCTTCGAGGCAAGCTCATCATACGAGGATGCCAGTCCCTCGCTAGATTTGGCAAACTGTTGAGCAACTTCAGAACCCTTTTGCGAAATAAGTTCGGCAGTCTGCCCGTAAGTTTCAGAAAGAGAGTCAGCAGCCGTAGCCAGTTTATCGGTAGATTCACTGTAATTCGATGTTATGTTGCCAACTGATTCAGCAGCTTTCTGTACATTCTCTGCATATTGCCGGGTAGCCATGGAGGCCGCTGAAATATCAGATAGGTTGGCAGCAGTATTGGAAAGCGTGTTCAAACCATCGCCGAGTTTCTGGATGGTTTCCGGCCTGATGTCGGCCTGGCTGAAAAGGTCATCGAATCGTTCGAGTGTAACGCCTCTTCCCGCAAGTACCTCATCCTTATACTCATCCAGCTCATCCGGATCTGTCATCCCCGCAAGTTCAGGATAGACCAGGGTCCAGTCCAGTTCTTCATGGAGGGGTTCAAAAGCAGAAAAGAAGAAGATGACTGCTTCTACTGCCAGTCCGGCTGTGATCATAAAACCACCCCCGGCCCAGTGCTGTATCTTAAACATGGCACCGATGATAACGATAGAAGCACCGATTCCATATAACTTGGACATGAAGTTTTTCCATCCGGCACTCTGAACAATTTCTGTTACGTTCATTGTATTGTCAGAATTAAATTATTATTTATTACCCATGTAAGATCGGATACATCTGAATCCGACATAAGATGTTGAACTATCCTGATATTCATAAGATCTGGTACTTACCTGTAGATAATAAGCGATATCTTTCCAGGAACCTCCGCGAATCACTTTCCTTTTCATCACATGGCTGTCCTTTTCCGATGCATTGTATTTGTAGTCAGGATTAAGGTCATGCTGGAAAAAATAAGCAGATTCATCATAGGCATTGGCACACCACTCCCCAACGTTGCCGGCCATATCATAAAGACCGTACTCATTGGGTTCATAGGAACCAACAGAAGTTGTTGTAACCCCGCCGTCAACAGCATAGTTTCCCCTCAGGGGCTTGAAGTTTGCGAGGTAGCATCCTTCACGGTTACGTGTATACAGTCCTCCCCAGGGGTACATGGAATTATCCAGTCCACCACGTGCGGCGTATTCCCATTCAGACTCCAGGGGCAGGCGGTAATCCTGAACATAAGCATCACCATCCTGGTTCAGGGCATTGTTCAGCAACTGGGTCCTCCATGTACAAAATGCGGCTGCCTGTTTCCAGGTTACCCCTACTACAGGGTAATTGTCAAAAGAAGGATGCCAGAAATACATATTTGCCATTGGCTCGTTATAGGAATAGGTAAAATCCCTGATCCAACAAAGGGTGTCAGGATAAACATTGACCACGTCCCTGAGGATGAATGCACCGCGGTTATCAATAGGTTGTTCACTTCCTTCGGGATCGATAATGCTGCCGGTGTATCCACCTGGTTCCTGGTCGAGATCACTGATATCTTCCAGGTATGCATTCTTATATTTATTCCGATTCTTGGCGGCCTGCTGAAGGTCAATCCAGAAATACCTGTAATTCAGTTTATGAACATTGATTTCTTTGCGGCCGAAAAATCTGTCCTCCACACTGTAATAGAGCAAGTCCATGGCCTGAATGGCATCTTCATTGTCATTCAGCCTTTTCATGTCAAGCTTGCTGTCCCAGTTCAACTGGTAGGCACGACCGAAAATGTCCTCTTCATAGTCATTACCCATTCCATCCACGGAGATCCTGTAATCATCCTCCAGTACTTCACCCAGAAGTTCCCTCAGGAGAGAATCCCGTACCCACATCACAAATTGCCTGTATTCATTATTGGTGATTTCCGTCTCATCCATCCAAAAAGGTTCAGTTGTGATCGTTTTAGAAAAATGGTTTTGAGCGAACGGAACATCCTGATCGCTGGGCCCAACATTGTAGCTTCCCTGTGGAACAAATTGCATCCCAAACGGATCCGGCTCGAAATATTTCTTCCTGCCAGGCACTCCTGTGAGTTCTCCGCTATAGTATTTCCCACAACTGCTAAACATAGCCACTAATAGGCCAAACGCAAGTAACTTTTTCATAGCTTATCAGGTGTTATAGTACTTTAATTATTATTTAAGTTTTAAAATTTTTACAAAAACCGGATACTCCTGTATTTTTGAGGAGTCTTATCCGTACTCAGGCTAAAACAATAGCCCAATGTAAATTCATGAGAACCGTCACTATATTTACCAATAGATGATGTTGTAAAATCATATGAATATCCTACCCTGAGACCGTTAAACAATTCAAATCCGATAATCCCTGATAGGGCATCTCCGGGTCTATAAGAAACGCCTCCCCAAAACCTTTTATTGTACCTTACCAGTCCACTTACATCAAAAGAATTTGATATGCCATCAGACTTGAAAAAAGCTGATGGCATGATCTCAAACAGGGGGTTGGGGAGCTGGAACCTGTAACCGGCTACGGCATAATAATGCCTTGCCAGGAAAGGGGTTGCCTGCTCGTATTTGATCTGGGGCTGATTCACGTGTGTTGTTGAGATGCCAAAGTAAAGGTTGTCGGTATTGTAAAACAGTCCGAATCCCATATCAAAGGCAATGGTGCTCTCGCTCTCCATAGGGATGGATGGATCCTGATCTGGTCCTACCATATCCTCAATGCCATCGGGGATATACCACGTGGCTTCCAACGCCTTATTATATAAACCAAGGTTCACACCGATGCCAAGTGTTCCTGGTCCGATGGATACACGAGCTGCATATGATGCAGAGATGGCAAGGTCTTTATTAAATGCGAGGTTATCGCTGAGTATGGACAGACCCACTCCACTGCTGAACCCAAATGGCTTAATCGCAGCATTGGCATTAAAGAAGGAATATGATGGGGCGCCATCAAATCCAACCCATT
>JAZGGT010000520.1:0-3782 GCA_036480555.1 Bacteroidales bacterium
AAATCAGGCAGCCAGCTTCTGCTTTTGTCATAATCATATGCAGCCAGAACATCGAGTATTTTTCCCATCTCTGTTCGGATCTCCCCGGCTGATATTTCCTGGGCCTGCAGGTTTATGCCTGTTGTAAGCAGAAATGAAACCAATACTAACGCAAAGAAGGATTTGGTAAGGAATTTGGATAGTGCTGGTGTCATATCTAACGGGTACAAAATTTATTGCTGGTCTATAAAAGTTTTTCCGGTCTATAAATGCCAGGGACTCCTCATCGGCCTGCTGAGCATCCTGTTGGCAGCAGGATTATTGATAAACTCTTCTTTTACCGGATCCCAGCTTAATTTTTGACCCATCCTGATGGCTATATCAGCCTGGTGGCAAACCGTATCGGATCTTCCGGCCGTTTCAATGGGGCACATAACCGGGGAACCTGTCCTGACAGCATCCAGAAAATTCCGCCTGTGGTCATTGCTGCGGGGTAGCTGGATCTCATCCGGGCCAATGATCGTTTTAAGGATGGACTTCGGTTCTGCATCAATATAACCGCGGGCCACATATACCCATCCCTTATTGCCCTCAAACAGTATTCCCATAGAATTTGGAATGTTAAACTGCGGAATTCGTTTCCGGGCGGAAATATGATCGAGGTACACCAGTTTTACGCCATTGGCATAGGTATGCACTGCCTCCCAGGTATGGATAGTATCATACAGTCCTTCTTCAGGGATGCTGCCCCGGCCTTCCACCTCAACCGGTCCGGTCAGATCGGCATCAAGAGCCCATTGTGCAATATCCACATGATGGATGCCGTAAGCACCGCTGATACATCCCACCGAATGATCATATATCAGGGTGAAGTTCCTTGTACATCGTAAATGGGTATATGGAACCAGGGGAGCGGGACCGAGCCAGAGATCATAGTCAAGCCAGTCAGGTACGGGCTCTTCAGGTTGGATGCCCACCGGTGTATAACTGGCTGATCCTATAGTGATTTTTTCAAGTGTCCCTAATTTCCCGTTTCTTGCCAGTTCGCATGTGTAGCGGAATCTTTCATCTGACCGCTGCTGGGTTCCGTGCTGAAAGACAACACCATACCTGTTGATGGCCTGTCTCATGGCCTGGCACTCCCTGAAAAACAGGCTCAGGGGCTTCTCATAATACATATGTTTCCCCTGCCGGGCAGCCTCCATACCGATCAGTGCATGCCAGTGATCAGGGACTGCAATCAAAACGGCATCAATATCCTTCCGTGCAAGTAAATCCCTGAAATCATTATATGCTGTACACTCCTGGCTGCCGTACCTGTTGTTGGCAAATTCAACAGCCAGATCCCGATCTGTTGAATTGACATCACAGATGGCTTTCACGCGGATATCATCATATTCAATAAATGACCGCAGATGGCCGCTACCCATTTCGCCCACCCCGATGAGGCCGAAATTTATCATATCATTGGGCAGTGTTCTTCCAGGTGCGGCAAAGACCCGGGCAGGTAAAATAGTTGGAAATACCAGGGCTCCGGCAGTACCAGCCATTGATTTTTTTAGGAATTGTCTCCTGTTCTGTTGGATCTTCATAGATCTTTATTTGTTAGTACCTGCCTGATGCGCACCGGCCATCCTGATGCAAACATCATTAAAGTATTCAATACTCTGTTTTATCTCCGGCCGTTCCTGGTCCCAATCCAGGGAATATTCCAGTCCGAAAAGAGAAGGTTTTACACCATTCATGCCGAGGTGCCGGATGATGGCATCCAGCTCAAGTTCTCCTTTCCCCCAGGCCACATCATGTCCCTCCGGTCCAGCTTTATCCAGGTCATGCATTTGTACCGTTATCAGCCTGTCCCCGAGCAATTTAACTGCAGCCAGTGGACTGATCCCCGAACGTGACCAGTAAGCAATATCCCCGCATGCACCGATCAATGGACTGCGTTCCTGGCAGACCTCCAGCAGATTCTCAGGATTCCAGTATACCGGTGAGATATCCTTTCCGTGATTGTGAATGGCAAGTTTGATATGGTACTTCTCACAATATTCTTCAATCAGATCCAGGGCTTCCGGTCCGGGTTCCGAGATGAAGGTTTCAATGCCCATTTTCCTGCCAAACTCGAATATCTTCCTGCAGGTCTCCTCGTCAGCCGGGATATCGTGTATATAATAGCTCACCAGAGTCACGCCGGCCGACAAAAATTTCCTGCGAACAGCAATCAGATCATCCTCGCTCAGGGTATAATCAAAATTGCCCTTTATCTCATCACTTACCCGCTGTACATTCAGTCCGTCCAGGTAGAGGAGTCCAAGTGAAGCAGCCTTATCAATGGTCTCGAAAAGGCTGTTGTTTTTAAAACTGTATGCGCTAAGTCCCAGCCTCCATCCCAGCTTCTCACGGGCTTCAACGGCCGGTGTCAGTTTATTGCTGGGGGTGGCGGGGGCATCCAATTCACCCAGTAGGAACTGTATCCCGTCAAGGTAATGCACCAGTACTTTCTCATTCCAGTTGATGTGTGCATTATGACCGAGAGAGGTATAGAAAACCCTTCCCCTTCCGTAGTTCCTGATCCAGCTGATGGCTATATCCTTATCTGCTCTCCTTTCGGGAAGGATGCGCCTCTCCTTGCTCATATCGGTTTTGTCCGTGTCAATGGCCAGCAGGATGCGCAGGCGGTCGCGGGAATAGGGTTCTGAAAACTGGAAAACCTCATCGCTCACATCAAATCCTTTACCCTCAAAGGCACGGTTGATGGGGTGTGAGGATTCATCCATTTTAAGCGTGATCCATTCGTGGGGTTTCCATGGGTGCCCCCCGTTCTCAAAACCGCCCAGCATTTCGCCAAATTCAGGAAACTGGTCATAAACCGGCCACTGGCAGAAAGTGGCCCCGGCAGCATGGATACCGAAAAAGCCCTTCCCGCTGTATACATATTCCAGAAGATTATTTCTCAGTCCGGGATCTTCAAAAAGCACCCCGACAGTATTGTTGAAACAGATGGCATCGAACTGGTTTAAATATGCTGATTGGAACACCATCGTATCATTGCTGAAATAGGCTTCGTATGCTCCTGTCTTCTTACCCATCAGCTGCAGCATATAGTTCGCATATGGCACGGAAGGATGACCTGCACGGATCTCGCCGTTCCATATATCCATATTGAAAACCAACAGTTTCCTGGATTTCTCAGGTGAAACCACAGCCATTTCCGGTATCGCATTATTAATTAATTCAATCGCTGAATCCGGGATGTTTGAATAAAAGGCTTTGGCCTGACCGGCAGGTTTGAAGGGCTGTGCATTAGAGATATCAGCAATAAGACACAGGTTTAGGAACAGTATCAGCGGAACAATGACTTTCTTCTGTCTCATACTCTAATTATACTTTATTTAGAGTTCTTTGATATAAATATTGGCAAACTGGATGTGGTCGCCATGATGCTGCAGGGCGATTGAACCCCATGCAGGGATTCCCGGCAGCTGTGCCTCTTTAATGACCGTTTTCCCGTTCAGCTCAACCGTGATTTTGTCATCAATTGCCGTAATGATAAACCGGTTCCATTCACCCGGTATTTTATCTGCACATAACATGGGCGTGGCAGCACGGCGAACCTCCTCCGGCATATCCTGGTCAACCCGGTAACCCCAGATCTCGCCAGATCCTACCGGCCAGTTCCAGATGTTAATCTGGCATTTGGAAGTACCGCGCAGGTAGATACCACTGTCCCCTGCATCCAGCACAGGAACAGTTATCTCTTGTCCGTTCTCATCCTTTGCCTGCTCTCCATTGGGCAAAATTAC
>JAZGGT010000521.1:0-3503 GCA_036480555.1 Bacteroidales bacterium
GGCAGCCATTCCAGCCAGGCCCATCCCGGCAGTGGTGAAGAACTTACGACGTGTTTGATTTTTCATGAGTATTTTTTATTACCAATATCTTTTATTACTTGTGGCAATTTCATGTTTGTCAATAAAATCCGGATCAATTATCAGGCCAGAACCGGGTTCGGTGGGTACAATGACATCCCCGTCAGGGCACCTGCACTACTACCAGTTGTTAATAGATCTCTGCGATTCCCTTATGTTTCGGTTTATAATGATTCCCAACCTAAGATAGGGTATTAAATCCACCCGGGCAAGACCACCAGGAATTTCAAGTCCATCTGCCAAACACAAGTTTATATAAGAATTTTTCGGTAGGTCTGAATGCGGATCATTCATCGGAGTTCCTCTCTTTTTGAATCAGATTTAAATATTGCCTATCTTACTTTCGTCATTACTTAACCAATGTCAGTTTTTACTTTTGATATTCCCAGGGTTGGTGCCCAGGTATTTATCGAACCTGGTCAGACAGCGGCCGAGATCGATACCTGGTTCAGCATTATGAATAAATATGGCCTGGATATTTGCAGGACCCGATTGTACGAATCCTATATGCGTAATATGGACGGCACCTGGGATTTTACATTGTTTGATCTTGCCTATGAGGCTGCTGAAAAATATAATATAAAAGTATTTGGCACCCTGTTTCCTGCAACTACTTTCGAAGATGTGGGAGGATTTAAGTTTCCCCGAACCGATGGACATCTTGAGTCCATCGCTAGTTACATCAAGAATTTAATTTCTCACTTCAAGCATTTTAAGTCTTGTGCCGGATGGGTTCTTATCAACGAACCCGGGTCTGTTTGTATTCCGCAAGAAAAATTCTCACAGGATAAGTTTAATGAATGGGAGAAGGAACAACCAGAGAAGAATGTCTATAGCAAAGGCTATCATGTTTTTCATTTTAAGGAAGAGCGTTTCCTGGTTGATTATAATACCTGGTATCTCAAATGGCTGGCTGATGATATATATAAATATGATCCCGGAAGCCATTTACATGTAAACAATCATAATATTTTTCAGAATGTTCAGGAATATGATTTTCCGAAATGGAGAGAATTCCTCACGACCTTAGGAGGTTCAGGGCATGCAAGCTGGCATTTCGGATACTTTGAAAGAAGCCAGTATGCCATGGCCATGTCGGCCAATGCTGAGATTATCCTTTCAGGGGCTGGAGATATTCCCTGGTTTATGACGGAACTACAGGGAGGTAACAATACATATAGTGGCTACACACCAATGTGCCCGACAAAAGAAGAAATATATCAATGGTTATGGACAATCATTGGCACCGGCGGTAAGGGGGGGATCTTTTGGTGTTTAAATCCACGTGCATCTGGCTATGAAGCCGGAGAATGGGCAATGATTGATTTCCAGAATGAGCCTTCTGATCGGTTATTGGCAGCATCATTCGTAGCGAAGGTAGTAAAGAAGCACCCACCACTTTTCACCAATGTAAAACCTGTAGAATCAGGCATAAATCTTATCTATATCCGGGAAACCTTATGGAATGAAGAAAAACTGCAGGCTGGTGGAATACATTATGAGGGAAGAAACTTGGGCGGAGCCATGAAATCAGTTCTGGGATATTTTGAAGCCTTCAGTGAAATGGGAATTCAATGCAGCATTAAAGAAATAAATGAATTCGACTTTGCCAGGGATGATTACCATGGAACTACCGTCATTCTGGCTCATCAGACCAGTATTCCTGCCCGTCAATGGAAGAACCTGGAAAATTTTGTTTATAATGGAGGTAAACTGATCGTTGATGGATTAACTGCCTATTATGATGAGAATGCCCATTGTATCATGAAAACCGGGTTCCCCTTAGAAAATCTTTTTGGTGGTCTTATAAAGGAATTCAAAGTGGTAGGTAATCTATTCGATTTTACACTCAGTGATCCAAACCTGACCCTATCAGCTCATTTATGGCGGGGAAGCATACTAAATAAAACATCAAAACCAATTGCCAGATCAGACAATGAGGTAATAGCTACCCGGAATACTTTCGGGAAAGGTGAGGTTCTCTGGATGCCTTCCATGGTTGGGCTTGGTTCACGCATGTCAGAATATAAGAATCTGATCATGCTTCTTAATACTGAAGTAAATGAAAGCATATCTACCCTGCCCTTCCGTTTCAAAGTACCTCAACAGAAAATGTTTATGAAAACATTGAAGTCCGGGAATTCATTCATTACCATTCTGATAAATAAAAATACAAGCTCTCAAAAAGTCGAATTAGAAATCAGGGAACATTTTATTCCGACAGTTTTATTTGCTGATCAAAATGGGATGATCAGCCGTGCCAATATTGTATCAATATCTCCCGAAGAAACTATTGTAATCAGGTGGAATTAAATCAATAATCATGAACATTAATCAGACAATCATCATTTCGCTTAGCACCATTTTTTTTCTGTCAGTTACAAGTTGTAATCAAAAACCCGCAGATCTAGGCATTGAATGGATTAAGGAGAAGGATGCGAAAACCGGCCGGGAGGTCTGGCAGATAACATCCCATGATTCAGTCAGTGAGGCCTGTTATTTTGAGGCCCAGGCATTTACAGCTGATGACAAGTATGTGGTATTCAGCTCAAAGCGGACAGGTGAATGGCAATTTTACCGTTGTGACCTGGCAAGCGGTGCAATAAAACAACTCACATCTGTCAGTAATTTATCTCTTCGATATACCATGCACCCTGACGGGAAAAGGATTTTTTATATTGACGGTAAGGCACTTTGTGCCATTGATGTATCTGATTTAAGTACAGACACCCTGATGGATTTAACCGGGTCAGGATTGAAAAAACCCAAAATTGCCAACAGTTTTACGGCAGATGGAAGATATGCCCTTATCAACACTCCTTCCGATTCAGGAATGAGTATATATCGGGCAGATCTGATATCGGAGACAATGGAACATGTACTCACATGGACCGGAGGTAGATTTTCACATGCACTTATCAACCCTGCTTATCCTCACCTGGTAACCTTCGTACCCTATCCTGACACCCAGAATGATATGAGCCTGCCCATGGATCAGCGTTCCCGCACCTGGATAGCCAATATGATTACAGGAGAGATAAAACAATTCCTTACCTGTCCCTATGGTTTCCGTGCAACACATGAGAGCTGGTCCCCCGACGGGGAAAGATTCTTCTTTTTCAAAAAGAGCGTTCCGGGTTGGATGCCCGTATCGATTGCATCCATCAATAAAGAGGGTGATGACTGGCAGGAGTACTATACCAATGATACCATTCGCCTCGGTCATGGAAGGGCCAGCGATGATGGAAAATGGTTTATCTCAGACGGTCAGGATCCGGGATACAATCCACTGGTACTCTTGAACCTCGAAACAGGAGATACGGAATTTCTTTGCTGGGCTGATGCCAGTATTAAAGAGGGACATAGTGCACATGCCCATGTTCATCCCTCCTTCAGTTCTTCAGGCAAGTATGTTACATATACAT
>JAZGGT010000522.1:0-12596 GCA_036480555.1 Bacteroidales bacterium
AATACGGTCAAGAGGCATGACATGGTTCACAACCTGAAAACCCCAAGCGCTCAGCAATCCGGGTTGAAGCTCAATGTACATGAAAATATTCATCCGGGTATTTCCTATGCCTATGTACTGGATTTTGAAGCTGAAAAATCCATTGTAACCACCGGAAATGAAAAGCACCTGCTAAAGCCGGTGATCCGGGTTTTTACAAAGGCTGTTTCCGGGACGCTTGAAGGAGTCTCATGGCCTCCGGAAGCTAAGGCCTATATCAGTGTGATCAGTGCCGAAGATACTGTAGGGACCAGTGCAGACACTGTTACGGGAGAATTCATGGTCAGGGGGCTTACAGAGGGTACCTACGACATTGATTTCGAATCTACCAACGGATTCGCAGATACTACCCTTAATGATGTATTTATACTGGCTGGTCAGGTTACCCGGCTGGATACCATGAAACTCCTGCCAATTCAATGATCTTCCTCCGGATTCCTGCTTAATATACATAACCTAAATCAATCCTGCAGAGTATTTTCATTATTGGGATTGGACAATGTTGATTGTTAAAATAAATACTTGATTGCTTAAAACCATCATAGTGGAAATCCGGGTAACTGTTAAAATGCTTATTTTATCTGTCCTGGTATTTTGGGTGGCATCCTGCAATACATCGGTAAAGGAAGAAAAGATACCTGTTACAACTGAATCTGAAGGCGCCAGGATGTTATATCTTAAAGCCGATGCCTTATTTGAAAAGGTCTACATATCTGAAGCGGTAGCTCTTCTGGAAGAAGCATTGGAGGAGGATCCCGATTTTTTTATGGCCGCATATGGTCTTGCTACCCATTATATGTTTTTTGAAGATAACAGGGATTTTCGAAAGTATGCAGCACTGGCTATCCAATCAGAAATTACATTGAGCAAGGGTGAAAACCTACTGAAAGCCGCTTTACAAACACTTCTGGAAGATCAGGATGCTGATGTCACAGAATTCGGAAAGGAATTGGTAAAGCTTTATCCTAATGATCTTTACGCATATTTTCACCTTACCTTTTTTCAGCAAATAACAGAAGACTACCAGGGACAGGTTGAAACCCTCCTGAAAGCTGCAGAAATCAAAGAAGATCCAGCAAATATTTTTAATTCATTGGGGTATTCTTACATGGATATGGGACAATTTAATGATGCAGAAAAAGCCCTGGATAAGTACCTCGAATTAAAGCCGGATGAGCCCAATCCATATGACTCAAAGGGGGATTATTACATGGCTGTTGAAGAATACGGTAAAGCATATGAATCATGCATGAAGGCTGTTTAGATGGACTCAACATGGACAGGATCCCTCCGGAAGGCAAAAAAAGCCAGTGCCTTGATCAAAACAGATATAGAAAAATAAATTCCCGATAAACCAATCATTATGAAATACATTATAATACCATTTTTGGCAGGCCTGATATTCATGATCCCTATGGGTTGTTTGGAAAATGATCCTGGCGATACCACCCGTAACGTGATTGGTACCGGACCCGTCGTGTCCAAAACCCTTATCCTGGATGAATTCAGCAAGATTGAGAATACAGGTGTTGCTGATATCTATGTCACGTTGGGAAGTCCCCAATCCGTGGTATTGAAAGCCCAGCAAAACATCATCGATATAATGACAATTGGGGTTGTAAGTGATGAATTAAAGATTGGACTGGAGAACGGCGTAAACATCGAAAAAGCAGAAGAAATCAGGTTTGATATCACTATCCCTGAGATCCACAGTGTGACCCTGACCGGGGTGGGGGACTATATCTTATCAGGTGACTATCAGGAAGAACTGACAATAATCCTGGCAGGGTTCGGGTATGTCAGGGCCTTTGATCTGGAAGTTGGAACCTGCAACATTTCAATTACAGGAGTTGGCGACTGTGAGGTGCATGTAAAAAATGAGATGATTGTGACCATTTTTGGTGTCGGAAATGTTTATTGGAAAGGGCATCCGGACATTAGCTCATCAATAAGCGGGGTTGGCGCCTTAATAGATGCCAATTAGCCTGTGGTATGTGTACTATGTAATGACCTGAGCCATTCCCGTTTTATCCATAAGGCACAACCGCCTTCAGTTTCATGCAGTTGTTCTTCACTTTCCCTGATCATCTTTAAAAAATCTGATTGAAGCGCTTCTTTCAATGTTGTATCCATTAGGTTTGCATCAGAATACGGAGCGAATGGGCAGGGTTCTACATCTCCTTCAGCATTTATGTGGATGAATCCTTTTCCTGCTGAAAGACAACCTCCTATTTCCTCCTCGTCTCCAGGTACGGTTATAAAAAGGGCCCTGAATTCAGAACGTAACGAATTTCTGGTGATCATCAGTTGATTTCTCTGTTCAACCGTTATTACCCAATCCTCTGTCTCTTCATTTATGGGTGTATATTCAAGGAAGAAAAAAAGCTTGCAGCCCATTTTCAGGAGGGATTTGATAAATCCTTTATCCGTAACCTCGTAAAAATTTGACCGTGTAACAGTTAAGGAAACACTCCAAAAAATGTGCTTATTTCCCAATTTTTCAACAATATTCTGAAGGCGTTGGTAAATACCCTTGCCTCTTCTGCCATCCGTTCCATCTTCGTAGCCTTCCATACTTATAACCGGTATAAAATTTTGCCTTCCTTTCAGCTTCTGGATGATATCATCGTTCATTAAAGTCCCATTGGTAAAAACAAGGAACAAGATCTTCGGATACTCCCTGGTGATATCCAGGATCTCTTTCCTAACCAGAGGCTCGCCTCCCGCAAGCACGCAGAAGGATATGCCCAGACTACCAGCTTCAGAAAAAATGCTCCTCAGTTTATCTGCACTCATCTCCTGTTTACCTGTCCGCTGCAGGGCATGGTGGTAGCATCCCTTGCAATGAAGGTTACATCGGTTTGTGATACTGAAGATCATGATGGGTGGTACGGTAATCCCCTGCTTATCAAAATGTGATCGTAAACGGGCTGAACGGCGTTGCCATCTTACTGTTTGAAAAAAGTATATAGCCTGAAGAGGATTTCTCAAGGTCACACGTAAAGCATCTAAGAAGAAAATCCTTAATGATCTGTCGAGTATATCCTTAAATGGTATTGCCTCATTTGCAGAAACCAGCTGCCCCATAATGTTCATGAAATATTGTGAAAGTGATTTATCCGGTTGATATAAATGTAAATCATTATATTCAGGATGTCAAGTTCGTAAATATGCTCTCCGGGACTTATTGACTGATTTAAACAAAAGTGTAATTTTATAACCCAATATGGATTTCTATCAAAAGCTTGCCGAACGCCTGGATCAGATTCCAAACGGATTTCCGAAAACCGAGAGTGGGGTTGAACTTAAATTGCTGGCGAAGCTGTTTACTCCTGAAGAGGCTGCGCTTGCATCAAATCTTAGCCTGGAGTTACTGTCTGTCAAGGATATTGCATCCATTTATGGTACCGGCGAACCTGAAGTGAAGTCCATGTTAATCGGGATGGTTAAAAAGGGGCTGATCGATATGAAAAGGAAGGAAGGAGAGGGTCTAGTCTTTTGCCTGATCCCTTTCGTCGTGGGGTTTTATGAACGTCAGAATGCAAAAATAGATAAGGAGTTTGCCGAATTGTTCGAGGCTTACTATAAGGAAGGTTTTCACAAAGAGATGTTGGCAACCCCTTCAGTCCACCGTGTCATACCGGTAGAAAAAACCATCCCGGTAAATACCGATGTCATGCCTTATGAAAAAGCCTCGACCTACCTGGATGATGCCCGGTCCTGGGGAGTTTTGAACTGTATTTGCCGGGTACAGCAGAATTTGATAGGCAAAGGTTGTGACCACACAGTTGAGAATTGTCTGGTATTTTCCTCACGGCCAGGTGCTTTTGACCGGATTGATGATATCAAAACCATCAGCAAGGAAGAAGCACTGGAGATACTTGCAGAGGCAGACAGGGAAGGCCTGGTACATGCCCCATCCAATACCCAGACTGAAGTGAATTATATATGCAATTGTTGTACTTGCTCCTGCGGGGTACTCAGGGGGATGGTTGAATATGGAAATACTGACATCATTGCCCGCTCAGACTTTTATGCAGTTGTTGACGAGGATCTATGCACGGCCTGTGAGGATTGCCTGGAACGCTGTCAGTTCAATGCGATGAAAATGAATGATGATATCTGCGTGGTGGAGACTTCCAGTTGTGTCGGATGCGGTCTCTGCATCACTACCTGCCCTTCAGAAGCCCTCTCGCTTGTGCAGAAAAGTCCGGATGAAATTACCCCGCCACCCATATCGGTGAATGAATGGAGGGAAAGGAGGGAAAATGCCAGGATCAGCTGAAAACATACACAATTATTAGCATATGAAAATCTTCTATCAGTTAAGACAGATCAGTTTCTCAGTATTCATTCTGTGCAACTCTATATTTATTTTTTCGCAGGACAATGAAAAAATATTCCCATCATGGGAAGAGGGAGAAATGGAAATACACCATATTAACACAGGAAGAGGAGAAGCCGTTTTCTGTATTTTTCCTGATGGGACCACCATGCTGATCGATGCCGGCGATCTTGGACCTGAAATTAATCCAGGTACTACGCATGGCCTACCCGATGAATCCAGACAGGCAGGTGAATGGATTGCACGTTATATTTCAAGGATCCTTCCCGACAAGAAGATGAAAAGCATTGATTATATGTTCCTGACCCATTTTCATGGCGATCATATGGGCGGATCTTATCCCGGATCCCCAAAGACGGCAAAGGGAGGAGATTACACTTTAAGTGGCATAACTGAGGTAGGAGAGTACTTGTCATTCAACAAGATGGTTGACAGGGACTGGCCAACCTACCAATATCCAGAGCCCCAACAAAACAGCGGTTTTGAAAACTACCTGGACTTTGTAAAGTGGAATATTGAAAACACAGGAATGGAGATGGAACGTTTTATTCCCGGCAGCAATCAACAATTCACACTTGTTAACAAGCCAGAAGAATACAGTGGCTTATTCAAGATCCAGAATGTAATATCCAATGGAGAAGTCTGGACAGGAGAAGGAGTTGACACCAAAAGTCATTTCCCTAATGGTGAGTCTGTTAATGAAAATATGTGTTGTGCCGGAATCAAGATAAGCTTTGGTGATTTTGATTATTTCAATGGTGGAGATATTTACGGACGAATTCCTCTTAACACAGCCGAATGGCGAGATATTGAAACCCCGGTAGGTAAGGCCCTCGGACCGATAGAAGTATGTGAAGCCAATCACCACGCTTTTATAGATGCAATGAGTGAATCATTCATTGCAGAGGTCAGACCACAGGTATTTGTCTTACAGGTATGGCACAAACACCATATTAATTTGACTACCCTGCCAAGTATGTATTCGAAAGCCTTATACAAAGAAGACCGCGATATCATTCCCACAAATATCCCGGACATTACAGCCGCATACCTGGGAGAAACCCACCTCAATAAATTAACGGGAGATGGTGGGCATGTGGTCATCAAAATCCAGCCCGGAGGCAATCAATATCACATTTATCTGCTATCAGCTGATGATGAGTCAATGACGGTGAAGAACATATTCGGACCTTATAAGTGCAAATAAAATGATGAAATACAGTTTGATAACATTTTTAATGTTGAGTATTCTTACTTTTACCCAGTGTACTTCAGAAAAGGATTTTATGACTATTGAAGGTATTTTATATTCTAACAAAAAACCGGTATCTATCGAGATATCAGACGGGAAAATCATCAGGATCAAACAAGGGAAGAAATCCACCGATGGTCCGCAGTTGATTATTGCACCCGGACTGGTAGACATTCAGATCAATGGTTACACAGGGATCGATTTTTCAGATCCTGACCTGACAGCTGAGGATCTTAAAAAGGTAGTCGAAGGACAATGGGAAATTGGAGTAACCACCATTCTTCCAACAGTAACCACAAACGATCATGAGTATTTAATGAACTCCTTTAAGGCATTATCAAATGCCCTTACTGATCCTAAGGTCAGTGTGTCGGTCCCTGGTTTCCACCTGGAAGGTCCGTATATATCACCAGAAAAAGGGTTCCGCGGTGCACATCCGGAAAGGTATATTCGCCTTCCGGATCTCCAGGAATTCAAGCAATACCAGGAGGCAGCAAATAACATGATCAGGCTGATAACTGTAGCACCAGAATTCGATGGATCCATCCCGTTAATACGCTATTGTACTGATAATGATGTCGTTGTTTCTCTGGGTCATCACAATGGTACTGCTGAAGAGATTACGGAAGCAGTGGATGCCGGTGCATCTTTATCGACGCACCTGGGTAATGGATGTGCTAATTTGATCCACCGGCATAATAATCCTATCTGGCCACAGCTTGCAGATGACAGGCTCTCGGCAAGCATCATCACCGATGGGTTCCATCTCAACAAAGAGGAGGTCCGGACTTTTTATAAAGTGAAGGGGGATGAGTTAACCATACTTGTTTCGGATGCCGTGGACCTGGCAGGATTGCCTCCGGGGGAATACACCAGGTGGGGGGAAACTTTAATATTGACCCCGGATGTAGTAAAATTCCCTGCAGAAAACGTACTGGCCGGGGCAGCTTCACCCATATCAAAATGCGTTGGCAATATGATGCGATTCACCGGCTGTAGCCTGGAGAGCGCGATCAACATGGCAAGCCGCAATCCGGCCAGGCTCATGGGCCTGGATGATATAGGGAAAATTCAGGAAGGGAAAAGGGCAGACCTGATTCTTTTCACGCTGGAAGGTTCAGAAATTGAGATCCATCAGACAATTGTCAATGGAGATGTTGTGTTCCAGGCGGAATAACATCGGACTCCTCGAATAGATAGTTCAAAGCACCATTCTGAAATTGGAACTCATATGTTTTCCCTTCCATTTCCAGGCTGAACCCTTCTGCGGTAGATGTAAAAGAATAAGGAACATCGTTGAAACTCAACAGGACCGGTTGCACAACGTGCGTGCGATCATACAGGTCCTTGTAAACGAGTTTGGTTATCTGTCCCATATAGTCCCATTCCACCTCAGTCAGTGGTCCGAATTCAAAAAGCAGATGAATCTTACAGGTATCATTTAAACCATGTATTTCCCAGCCCTTCCCGGTACGTTCCACAGGATATCTGGTCTGAAAATGTCCATTGACCCATAGCCGCCTATCATTTGTACCGGCAACATCATCGATAAGCAGCAGATGATCGTCATCGATCTGCAGCAGGTGACGATTGTAGTGTGAGACAGTATGAGGAAACGCTTCCCGGATATCGCAGACAAGGTAAAATCCTGTTTCATGTTCAAATGCCTTGCGGATATAACCTGTAGCACAGTCAGATTGCTCATGGCTGCGAACGGTAATACAGTTATGTTCACTGGCTTTATTTGCCCCATAGCCGGGATCGATCAGAAACCTGTCCTGTCGATATCCCAATATCAGGTTCCCCAGATCATCATTGTCGTGATTTCCTCCGTTAAATCCTCCGCGAAATGCCAGCCAACTTTTCTCTCCTCGCCACATGGCCCAGTCAATCCCATCAAAGTGTAAGAATCGGGGTATCTTGATTGACCTGCTTTCCTGATGCGGTTGCCGATACCAGAAGCTTTCAACATCATGGAACAATCCGCCTCTTCCGATCCCCTTTGAGGTACGTCTCTCCTGGTCCCAGGCCCACTCAGGCCGGTTCAGCTTACCGGCCCACCAGAATCCATGTGCAATTCCATACAGGCTTCCTTTGTCATTGCAATCGGAGAAATTATAGGCCTGACCATCCGGTGAGAACATGGGAATCCAGAAATTAAGTGTTTGATGAAAATCCTTATTTTCCAGGAGTCCGAGATCTTCACCTGTGAGCTTATAATATGGCACGATAAAATCAGTGAGGTGTCCGATGGCAGTTCCCTGGTACATGACCCCCTCAATATAACCACCGCCATGGTAAAAGGATTTGATCATATGTGGCAGGCCTTCAGTAGCCAGCTGGAGAACAAAATCAGAAAGTTCAGGATTTGCATTTCGGATGACCATCGCTGCAATGCCTGCATTTCCATGCAATGCAGAATTCCAGTTGAAATCGCAATTCACCCACCAGTCCCGCGTAACATGGCCCTCCAGATAGGCCCTGAGTCCCTTTTCAATAAGGGTTTTTATGCATTCTCGCTTCTGCGGTTCATCCAGGTACTTATTCAGTGCATCATACCCGAATGAAACATTAAACAGCAGTTCTCCCGTAGTAAGGTTGGCCGAATTTATATGATATCTTCCAGGTGGTTCTGCCTTCCAGTTATTGGATCTGCAGGATGCCATCAATGCCTTTTTCGCTATATCAAGATAGACCGGTTCCCTGGTAATATACCATGCCACTGTAGACCGTTCCAGCCATTTTTTCAAGACCCGTACATTAGTCGGGCTTTCAAATATCTCTTGTTCAAGTTCTTTTAATGCCAGCAGGTTCCGCTCATGAATATCTTTGAAGTAAGAATCATCCAGGTAGGCAGATAAGTTCTCCCATTGGTTCTGGTCAAGGTAAAGCCAGGGAAAGGTTTGCCGCTTATTTTTAAATTCCGTCGAAGAAGGAGCAGGGTCCGAATCATTGTAGTAAGTTTTATTTTCAATAATGTTGGCCAGGAGAGAATCTCTATTGTATCCTGAAAATTTTTGTGCCGCAACACCAATATTCAGGATTGTCGCAAGAAGTATCGTGAGGATCAATTTATGGACCATATAGATTGTGTTTGTTATCAGTGGTTCAAATTTAATTGGTTTCTTTGATACACAAAGTATGATAAAACATAAAAAAATCTCAATTCTGATCTCCCTGATCATCGCCGGGGAAGCTATATTTATTCTTCCCTTTGTCATGGCAAGAATTTTTCGTCCCACTCTGTTGGTGGTGTTTGATATCACCAATACGGAGCTGGGACTGTTTTTTTCCATCTACGGCATAGTGGCGATTGTATCGTACATTTTTGGAGGGACTCTGGCTGACCGGTTTCCAGCCCGAAACCTGATGTCCATTGCACTCTGGTTGACATCCATAGGGGGAATGATTATGTTCCTGCTTCCTTCTTCCGGCATCATGAAAGCGGTGTATGGTTTCTGGGGATTTACCTCAATATTCCTGTTCTGGGCAGCCTTGATCAGATCAACTCGTGAATGGGGCGGCCCCGGTTTTCAGGGCAGGGCATTTGGCTGGCTGGAAGGTGGGAGAGGGGCCACAGCTGCGTTAACAGGGACCATTGCTTTTATATTGTTTTCACGCTACAGCACGGATACCTCAACCGGGATCACTGACTCCAATGGGATTCATGCATTCCAGATTGTAATACTGGTTTTTTCCAGCCTGACATTCGTAAGTGGTCTGTTGGTCTGGTACCTGGTACCAAAAACGTCTCCGGTTGCCGAAAGCGATCATGTGAGGGTCAGTTTTCAGCAGGTGATGAAAATAATACGATTGCCTTCTGTATGGATGCTGTCCATCATTATTGTCTGCGCTTATGTAGGGTACAAGAGTACTGACGATTTTTCCCTGTATGCCTGGGAAGTACTGGGATTTTCAGAAGCGGATGCTGCGGGAGTTGGCACAGCTGCCCTATGGCTTCGTGCCATCGTGGCTATCATGGCAGGATACCTTGCTGACAGGTTTGACCGGATAAAGCTGCTCACAATATGTTTTGGAATTACGGCCGGATGCGGATTGTTGGTTGGTATGGGAATGATGGATCAGATCCTGGGATTAATACTACTCAATCTGACCCTGACAGCAGTTGGTATATATGGAGTGCGGGCTATTTATTTTGCCACTATGAAAGAGGCGAAAATTCCTTTTGGTTTTACGGGAACAGCAGTCGGGATCGTGTCATTTGTGGGCTTCACCCCTGACATTTTTATGGGTCCATGGATGGGCCATTTACTCGATAAGAATCCGGGGGTGACAGGTCATCAATATGTGTTTATTTTGCTCTCACTTTTCGCTATTATCGGGTTGATAACCAGTTTGGTCTTCAAATGGTATGAGAAAAAGGACAGGGGAGTGGCAATTACCTGATAATAACTTTTTTTACATACATCTTATCCGAGTGAATCCTGATAAAATACAAGCCGGAGGATAGATTATCTCTAGTCAATGTAATGGATTTGCTTTCTATATGATCAATCCTTCTAACAATTCGTCCGTGAGTATCAATTAACTCGATATTCCGGATCTGGTCAATCTCTGAGGCCTGGATAGTAAACCGGTCTGTAATCGGATTGGGATAAACCGAAATGGAATTATCAGTCAGTGAATTATTCTCCACAGATGCAGGTGGTTCCAACCATTTATATTCAATCTCTTCAATCTGATTTCCATTATCATCATAGATGTATGTATTATACCTTGCCGAAGTAATAGTATCTGCGGTTTCGATTATAAGATACCAGGAATAACTATATCGCTCCAGAATATTCCCATTGGTACTGTCAGAAACATATATATCCCAACTATATGCCCATCCATCAGTATTATTACCGTTAACATCGTAGGTATTAACATAACGTATCCACTTTACCCATTCTGCCTGTAAGTCCCATAAATAGATTAATTGTTCCGTTATATTCCCATAAACATCATAAATATAGAGATAACGCTGATTCAGTTTCCAATTAATGCTATCCTTATCCCAAATATATCTAATAGATTCTGTATAGTTTCCATTGGAATCATAGGCATAGACATAACGTCTGGTTGTTATCCATTCAGAGGTATAATTCCAGAGATAGTAAATTCTTTCAATCTCATTGCCGGCTGAATCATAAGCATATAATCGACGCCAATACTTGACTAATTCAGCAACACCCGGGTCAGAAGCCCACCGGATTTGTGATGAAAGATAAGTAACTTAGTTCGATAATATGCTTTTTACACTTTGATGATATGAGGTTATTATTTTCTTTTTACGTTCTATTGATCATTTGCTCTTGGTGTAACATAAAACCAGATAAGGGCAATCCACCGAACATCTTGTTGATTCTCATTGATGATATGGGATGGAAAGACATTGGTTGTGCTGGCAGCCAATATTTCGAGACGCCCAATATCGACAAATTGGCATCAAATGGTCTGCGGTTCCTAAATGCGTATTCCCCGGCACCTGTTTGTACACCAACCAGAGGAGCCATCTTTTCAGGAAAGTGCCCCGGTCGTACACAACTGACCACTGTTTTCAACGGACCGGCAGGACCTGACAGCCGGCTTTACGACAGGAGCAAGTACCGGGGTAAAAATGATCAATACCTGGAAGCACGGCATCGCCACGCCTTACCTGAAACGGAGGTAATCATCCCACAAGCCCTAGCCGAAGCGGGGTACAAAACTGCCTTTTTTGGAAAATGGCATATTGGTGAATGCCCTGGATATTATCCCGATGAACGCGGCTTCGATGTGGCCAAGGGGTACAGGATTAAACAGGACGTAAAAAGGAGCCATTGGATGAAAGATTTTGCCGGAACGGCTGCCAACATGGACGGAAATGATCCTGATGAATATGTGGCTGATGCACTAACTTCCCAGTGTATAGATTTTATTACCGAAAACAGTGATAATCCCTGGATGGCAGTTATATCGCATTATCTTGTTCACAATCCAGTTCAGCCCAAGCCGGACAAACTGAGACTATATGAAAATAAACAAGCGGCAGATCAGAATAATCCCGGATATGCTGCCATGGTCGAATCTGTGGATGAAAGTGTGGGCCGTCTGATCCAAACTATCAGGGAATTGGGACTTGAACAAAATACCATGGTGATATTTACTTCTGACAACGGGGGATTGACTCCCAATAATACTTCCAATTACCCTCTCATGGGAGGGAAGAGTTTTCCCTTCGAAGCAGGTATGAAAGTCCCGTTTATCGTGAAATGGCCTGGTAAAGTCAAGCCAGGTACCACAGAACAACGCATCATAGGCATGGATATATATCCGACCATGCTAGGTGCCGCTGGCCTGCCTTCACGCCCTGAGCAGCATGTTGATGGATTAAACCTGATGCCTCTGTTAACGAAAAGCGAATCATTGAAAAAACGTCCGATCATCTTTCACTTCCCGCATTACACCCATGCAACAGGACCTTTTTCCAGCATCATTGAGGATGATTGGAAGTTGATCCGGTTCTACAATGATGAACAGGGTGGGTTTCTGCTATATAACCTCGCTATTGACCCGGAGGAGCAGCACAACCTGGCAGATATAAACGAGAAGATCCGGGACGAATTGTTGCACCAGCTTGAGATCTCTTTAAAAGAAATGAAAGCGGAGTTACCTTTCCCGAATCCAGAATATGCACCTGACACCAGAGTTGAGAAGAAAAACCTGAAGTTCACAAAAGATCTTGCAGAGAAGGAGAGAAGTTTGTTTGAAAAGCGTTTAAGTAAACCTGTTTCCCATTAACCACGTTTATCGCGTTAGTTTAAAATCAAGATACCATTTGAGTTCTTACTTAGTTAAGTGAAAAACAATTGGTATTAGCGACTCCGTTCCCGGTCAACAATTTGCTTCAGCGCGTTTCTCATATAGTTTAGTTGCTCCGGGTTTGATGATGCCCGGTTAGTAGATTCCGCCGGA
>JAZGGT010000523.1:0-4346 GCA_036480555.1 Bacteroidales bacterium
CCCCTCATGCAGCTGAAGTATATTGTGAATGGCTTACACAGAAAACGGGCAGGAAATACCGGCTTCCTACCGAAGCAGAATGGGAATACGCAGCCCGGGGTGGAACTTCAGGGCCCTACTTTTTCGATGGTGACCCGAAGAAATATAATGAGGAAAGATTCTTCAATAAAATCTTCGGGACAGATACCAGTACCATCAATTCCCATATTGTATATAATGCCAACAGTGCCGGCAGTACTGCAACCACTGATGCAGTGCGTGGAAATCCTTTTGGTCTTATGAACATGCTCGGAAATGTCAGTGAATTCTGCCAGGATTGGTACGATGAAAAAGCCTATGCTGCTTACCCTGAAACAGGTGTATCTGATCCAACCGGACCTGCTGAGGGGACAGAACATGTCATCAGGGGAGGATCCTTCAGGTGTATGTCCCCCGAAGTTAGGGCTGCAGCCCGTGAACAGACCCGCACCGCTGCCTGGTTGAATACCGATCCACAGATACCCAAAAGCATCTGGTGGTATTCAGATTGCATTCATGTTGGTTTCCGGGTAGTATACGAATACGAAGAAAATTTATAAATTATACGATTAATATTACTAAACCTTCTATTATGAAAAAAACAGATAATTCTTTCAGTCGTCGTAGATTCCTGGGCAATGCAGCCATGGGAACAATTGCTGCTGTAGGTGCCAGCCAGCTCTTATCCTCCTGCAGCGGAGGGGCCACCTACACAAGAGAAGTCGATCTTCCGCCCCTGCTTGACCAGGCCCCTGACGGGGAGCCTATCAGAGCCGGAGTGATCGGATGTGGTGGCCGAGGTACGGGAGCAGCCAAAAATTTCCTGAATGCCGGTCCAAATATTGAAGTGGTTGCCCTTGGGGATGTATTCCAGGATAGAATAGATAAATGCAGGGAGGATATTAAAAAAGAAAAAGGTGTTGAAGTTGCCGATGAAAAATGCTTTATCGGGTTTGACGCTTTTAAGAAGGTACTGGAACAGGATATTAATTATGTTATTCTGGCAACACCTCCTTATTTCCGCCCTGAGCATTTCCAGGCATGCGTGGAGGCAAGAAAGCATGTGTTCATGGAAAAACCAGTTGCAGTTGATCCTGTCGGAGCCCGATCCGTTATGGCATCCGCAAAACAGGCTGCAGCTGCCGGGCTTTGTGTAATTACCGGTACTCAGCGGCATCACCAGAGAGATTATGTTGAAATATACAAACGTGTGGCCGGTGAGGGAGCTATCGGGAAAATTGTCTCTGCCAATGCTTATTGGAACATGAGCAAGCTATGGCATCGTGACCGTAAGCCCGAATGGTCCGATATGGAATTCATGATAAGGGACTGGGTCAACTGGACCTGGCTGTCAGGAGACCATATAGTTGAACAGCACGTCCATAATCTGGATGTGGTCAACTGGTTTGCCGGGAAATTCCCGGTAAGTGCAGTTGGTTTTGGATCAAGGCAAAGAAGGCCAACCGGAGACCAGTATGATAATTTTTCCGTAGATTTCATTTACGATGGTGAAGTTCACATGCACAGTATGTGCCGTCAGATCAACGGTTGTGCCGATAATGTTTCCGAGTATATACGTGGGACAAATGGTTATTCAAACTGCCGTAATACCATCTGGAACACGGATGGTACAGAACAGTTCACCTATGAGTATCCCCTGGATGAATCGGGTGAACCGATGAAAAATGTAAAGGTCAGCCCCTATGACCAGGAGCATATAGACCTGATCACGGCCATACGGACAGGCGAATATGTGAATGAGGCAGAATTCACAGCCAAGTCATGCCTCACCGCCATTATGGGCCGTATTTCAGCCTATACAGGTAAAGAAGTTACCTGGGATGAGATGATGAGCTCAGGCCTGAAAATAGGTCCGGAAACATTAGCTATGGGTCCGGTGGACATGGAGGCCATTATACCAATACCTGGTGAAGCCCCCCCGGAGCAGTAGGGTTTATTACAGACTGGGTCCTTAAGGACTGCCAATAAAATCAGTCCACAGAAAAACTATCGACTGCAGCATAGGCTTTTATGAGGGCCACTTCCCCCTCTTTGCCTGGCATTGAATTTCCATGCTCCATACCTACGATGCCGGTAAATCCTTTGCCATGGATATGCTGGAATACATTCAGGTAATTGATCTCACCGGTAGTCGGCTCTTTGCGACCGGGATTGTCACCTACCTGGAAGTATCCGATCTCTTCCCAGGCAAGGTCTATATTCGGGATCAGGTTCCCTTCATGGATCTGCTGGTGGTACAGGTCATCAAGTATCTTGCAAGAAGGACTCCCGACAGCCTGGCAAATCTGGTAGGCCTGAGGTATTTTGTTAAGGAATAATCCCGGATGGTCCCTGAAATTCAATGGTTCAAGTACCATGGTGAGGCTGTGTGGTTCCAGTATCTCACTTGCCTTTTTCAGCGCATCTATCACATTCCTGGTCTGGTAACCCATGTCCTTTTGCAGGTCCACATGTCCCGGTACAACAGTCATCCACCTGGCATTTACCCGTTTGGCAACCTCAACAGATTCCTTGATCTGCGTAAGGAAACTTTCTAGTTTTTCCGGATCTCCAGTGACCAGGGTTAACTCCGTCCAATTAATGCTATGTGCCACAAAAACACCCATTTCCATTCCAAGATTGGTCATCTTACTGGCAATTTTTTCCTGCATTCCGATCTCTCGCCTTTTCATGCCGTTGTCTTCCATGGCTGTAAAACCAGCATCAGCCATAAACTGGACCTGGTCCAGCAAATCTTCCCCGGCATGATGCTTGAACATTCCAAAGTGAGGAGCATATTTAAGCTTGAATTCTTGTTTGGGTGGGAGTACCCTGGATGCCGGGCGACTTGATGTTGATGCCCATGCGGCTGATCCGGTAAACAATGCAGCTGCTGAAACTGCACCATTCTGGATGAATGATCTTCTTTTCATATACGATGGCTTATTGATTATATATAGATTGAATGAATATACAGGTTTTGAATTGCTATGGAAAGTTAATTAATTGAAATTTATAGCCAAGCCTGGTGGTTGACTTATTTATTAAAAGCAGTGCGTTAGTGGGATAAAGTAATTATTTTCGCTGGATGATTGAAATGATCGAAGCGTATGATCTGACTGCCATGCAATGGCTGATAGTGCTGCTATGTGCCATGCTGGTTGGAATGGCAAAGACCGGGCTTTCGGGCGTCGGCCTCATGGTTGTGCCCTTACTGGCCTCTGTATTCGGCGGCCGTCCTTCGGTTGGGCTATTGTTACCAATCCTGGTCTTTGCGGATGTAATTGCCGTAAGCTACTACAATCGTCATGCTGAATGGAAATATATACTTCGATTGCTTCCCTGGGCATTGATCGGGGTAGGGGCCGGAGTCCTGATCGGGCAGGTCATTTCTGATATTGTTTTTAATCGCCTGCTTGCAGTAGTGGTTCTAACAGGTATTGTGCTGATGATCTTGCAGGATATGCGCAAAAAGGCCAGCGTACCTGATTATTGGTGGTTTGCAATGGGACTCGGACTGTTGGGTGGATTTGCCACAATGATTGGAAATGCTGCCGGTCCGATAATGGCACTTTACCTGCTATCCATGAGACTTCCCAAGAATATCTATATTGGTACCGGTGCCTGGTTTTTCTTTATTGTAAACGTGTTTAAGGTCCCATTTCATGTCGGGATCTGGAAGACCATTACAGTACAGTCCCTATTGTTTGATGTACTCATGATCCCGGCCATCGCCATTGGTGCATTGCTGGGAATATGGCTGGTGAAATTCTTTCCGGAAAAGGCTTACAGGATATTCATTATTGCCACGACCCTGTTTTCAGCCCTGCTCCTTTTTTAGGGCGGGCAGGTCCTATTGTGCAATCAGTTCATTGACTGCTGAAATCATTTCTTTTTGTCTGAAAGGCTTTTGAAAAACCCTTGAAGCCCCGAAATGTGTGGCACATTCAAGATAACTTTCCGGAGAGATCCTGCCCCCGCCTGAGATAGCGATGATCTTAAGGTCAGGACGTTGTTTCTTCATCTCAAGGATGATCTCGAGCCCTTCCTTGTCCGGCATAATAATATCCGTTATAACAAGATCTGCTTTGTCTTTTTCAAATAGTTCCATACCCTCTTTCCCGTTGGAAGCCAGGTCTACTTCATAACCCGCATTCTCCAGCATTTTTTTCAGCATCAGGAGGATGTAGGGTTCATCATCTATGATCAATACTTTTCTCATGATTATGCCGATTTTTTTGTTTTTGCATCCAGGACATTTCTGATGGTCTTGCTGAATTCACTTAATATCAGTGGTTTCATAATAATTTCCGCGATATCGTATTTAT
>JAZGGT010000524.1:0-7960 GCA_036480555.1 Bacteroidales bacterium
TGATCAAGCAGGCCGTTGCTGATCATTATGAGATCACACATCCTTTCGAGGAGGAACTGGGGTTTTTATATGGCACTATCTTTACAGGAAAAGCACTGGACCCCGGTCATCACAGCCGCAATGTCTGTATTTTTGCCGACGGGGAACTTGACCGTTCGGCTACCGGTTCCGGGGTGAGCGCAAGGGCCGCCATCCATTATGACAGGGGTGAACTGGAACCCGGGCAATGGATTACAATCGAGAGTATACTCGGCACTACCATGCAGGTGAGAGTGGCGGAGGTTACTTCCTATGGGCCGTATCCTGCTGTTGTCCCGGAGGTTTCCGGGACGGCCCATTTCACAGGTCGTTCAGAGTTCTGGTTTGATCCGGATGACCCCTTAAAAAAGGGCTTTATTATCAGATGACAGGCTTATTTCAGGTAAGTGGACAGGATCTCTGAAAGCTGCTCAATTTTTACAGGTTTGGAAAGATATGCATTACATCCGGCTTTGATGGAGTTTTCTTTGTCATCTGCAAAAGCATATGCCGTGAGTGCAATGACCGGGATATCCTGATTTGTTTTGCGAATGGTCCTGGTGGCTTCAATACCATTAATATCAGGCATCTTCAGGTCCATCAGGATCATGTCAAGGGATGGATCAGCGTTGAAAATATCAAGCGCCTCTTTTCCGTCCTTTGCCCAAAGTATGTCAGCATTAGTCTGTTTCAGGAAAGATTCAATAAAAAGGTAATTAGCGGAATCATCTTCAGCAATTAAAATTTTCCGGCCTGTCAGATCCATGATCTTTTCTATCTTTTTTGCAGAAGAAAGCTGAACCGTTTTGCCGGGCTTATCCGATGCATTGTTTTCCAGGATCGGAAGTGTAAAATAAAAGGTAGATCCTTGATGTTCTTCAGATTTAATCCTCATCTCCCCGCCCAGCAGATCCACCAGGTTCTTAGAGATGGCCAGTCCCAGTCCGGTTCCCCCGAACTGGCTGTTAAGGGACTCATCCACCTGTCTGAAACGGTCAAAAATAATATGCTGTTTTTCCGGTGTAACACCGATGCCGGTATCCCTGACAAAGAATTCCACGTTTGGATCCCGGAGGGAATATCCGATCTCGACGAAACCTTCCTGGGTGAACTTCAGGGCATTGTTGATAAGGTTATTGATAACCTGTTTCAACCTCGCCGGGTCAGTGTGGATGACTGGATCAGCCATCTCGGGGATATTCAGGCGTAACTGAATATGATCCTTGCTCATCAGGCTCTTTTCCTTGTTATAATGCTGGTACAATGGTTTCAGGAAATCATTGACCTTAAGGTCTGATTTTATGATCTTAATATCCCCTGCCTCGATTTTTGAAATATCAATGATATCGTTGATGATCAACATCAGCTCGTTCCCCTTGTTATGGATGATCTTTGTGTATTCATCCCTCACTTCTTTTGTGATCTCCTCCGATCTGAGCAACTCGGAAAAGCCCAGGATGGCATTCATCGGGGTCCTGATCTCATGTGACATATTGGCCAGGAATGCTGACTTCAACCGGTCAGATTCCTCGGCCTTTTCTTTTGCCTCCTCCAGGTTCCTCTCATAAGCTTTACGCTCACCGATATCCTGGGTGATTGTTGCAATCCCTATGGGTTTGTCATTTGTATCCCGTATCAGGCTGGCAGAAAGATTGACAAATACCTGGCTATCTTTTTTAGTGATGAGCTCAAATTCAATGTTTTTAATGAAACCAACTCTCAGTACTGTCTTCAGCGCCTCAATACCTTTCCGCCTCATCTCCGGTGTAACAAATCGATTTGCATTAATGCCTATCAATTCGCTTTCAGTCTCATATCCAAAAATGTCAAGCGCTGCCTGGTTACATTCCGTAATATATCCCCTGAGGTCAGAGACAGTAATGGCGTCAGGGGAGAAGTAGAGGATGTTTCTAAGTTTTTCCTCACTTTCCCTGAGAGCCAGATCGGCTTTTTTCCGGTCTGTAATATTCCTGTAGATGCCGTATACACCAAGCTGTTTACTCCCAATAACAATGGGGGTTCCCATGATTGATACCTGGATCTGGCTCCCGTCTTTATGCTGCCGTATGGTTTCAACCTGAATCTTTTCCCCTTTTGCCACCTTCCTGGAAATTGACCTGGCCCCCTTCAGGTATTCATTGGGGACGATCAACTCATCAATATAGTTGCCGATTGCCTCTTCCGGAGTATAACCAAACAATCTCTCGAATTCACTGTTCACCCTGATCAGTCTTCCATGGTTGGAAGTGAGAACAATGGTTTCAGGGGATCCTTCATACAATTGTTCGAAATAGGCTTTTTCTACATTGACATCATCATGTGCCCTTTTCGTCTCGATGGAAAGGCCGATCTGGGATGATACAAACTGTAAAATTTCCAGGTCCTTTTCTGTATAGGCGAGTTCATCTTCGTAATGCTGGACCACCAGTGCCCCGATGATCTCATCCTTGATCTTCAGGGGAGCTCCCAGCCAGATCTTACTGGGTGTACCCACATCTTCTATCTCACCCGATTTCACCAGCTGGTTGATATCCTGGTCCTTCATCAGGATCGGCCTGTCATTCCGGATCATGTACCCGGTAAGGGTCTTTTTGGCCGGGAAAGCTTCAAAACTATCTTTCTCATCCACGAAGAAGGGCAGGGTAAGGGTATCATCTTCCTTGTTGTAGAAGGCAATAAAAAAATTCGTAGTATCAAATATGTTTCCCAGTTCCTTCTGAATGGACAGGAATAGCTCGTTCAGATCTTTGGTGAGGTTGACCGCGTTGGAAATATTGTACATGATCTGCTGGATCCGTTCAGTCTTCTTTCTGTCGGTGATATCCCTGCTGATGGCCAACAAATGCGGTACATTGTTGATATCCAGCAGCGAAGCAGACATCAGTCCCCTTATGATACTTCCATCCTTGATCTTGAAATCAGATTCGAGGTTCACCATCACGCCTTTTTCCTTAAGCTGTCTTGCAAGCTTTTCCCGGATCGACTTATCTACCCACAGGCCAAGTTCATACGCTGAATTTCCGATCAGTTCATCCCCTGTATAGCCCGTCAGTGTCTCAAAACTTTTGTTTATTTCTACAAATTCACCGGTATCCAGCCTGGATATACTGATCCCGTCCGGGCTGGTCTGGAAGACCTGCGAGAAAATATGTTTAGAATCGGAGAGCCGGGCACTGACTTTCCTTAGCTGGGCAATGGTATCGTTTAGTTGTTTGTTTTCATCTTTATGCTCAACTATTCTGCTATTGACCTCCTCGGCAAGCATATTGATCCCGGTGGCAATCCCATCAATCTCATCAAGGGCATCCGAGATCCTGATCCGGGTATCCAGGTTTCCGGCAGCAATTTTCGTAATGGCCGCGAGGATGCTTTCTATTCTGGGATCTTCTGTCTTCATATACTCAAGCCCTTAGGGTAAATAATCCTTCAGCCAATTTTTTGCATCTCTGGTTCCGGAAAACATCCGGACCGGCATCTTGGTCTTATTTATCCCCATATAAAAGTTGCCCATAATCCTGTTTACAGGATTGCTGACAATCAATGCTGCTGCTGAAATGATGTCGCCCATTTCTTCACTTGAGTAGATATCCCGGGATTCCTTGCTGACAGTTTTTATATTGGAAAGGTCAACGATTATTGGCCTTTTTTCTTCCTTGCAGAAAGTAGTACGATAAATCTTCAGCTCTTCCAGACTATCTTCAAGTTTGAGTACAGTTCCCGGCGAATAATCCTGGTAAAGGACCCCGTCTTCATCCATCCAGACCTCACCATGGCTGGTTTTCTGCTTGTTCTGTTCCATTTGAAGCCGACAATATAGTGGTTAAATGAAATATTTCTCTAATAATATACCTATACGTTTCATAACGATCTTTGTTTCTTTCCGGACATCACCTTTATGCAATTTGCCGGTTTCAGGATTATCAAGGCCATGTACGGGAGTTATTTTAATGATTGATTATGATGGTATCTGGCTAAATACTTCCGCGTTTCCTGTACTACCTTGGGTGACAGGAGGATGGTAGCGATCATGGTGGGAAAAGCCATCAATGCATATGCACTGTCAAAAATGCTTAGGACCACCTTGAGCGTTCCCACTGCCCCGAGGCTGATAGTTAGGACAAGTATTATATTGTATATGAACTGGTACTTTGCACCGAAGATAAAACTAAAACATTTGGCCCCGTAATAAGGAAATGCAAACATAGAAGTAATTGCAAATACGGCAACGCACAGGATCAGGATATAGGGTCCCACCCCCGGGATGGCTTTGCCAAAGGCATTGACTGTTACAGATATACCATCAGATCCAGAATCTAACCAGCTGCCTGTCATTATGATGGCCAGGGCAGTCATGGTGCAGATGATCAGCGTATCAACCATGGGTCCCAGCATGGCTACCAGTCCCTCGCGAATCGGTTCATTCGTTTTGGCGGCTCCATGTGCCATGGGTGCCGTCCCAATCCCGGCTTCGTTGGAGAAGGAGGCTCGCCTGACACCTTCTACAATAAGTGATCCCAGGGCTCCTCCCAGTACAGCATTACCCGAGAATGCATCTGCGAAGATGGTCTGGAATCCAGGAATAATCATGGCAGGTTTTGAGAAAATGATGTAGAGGACAGCCAGTACATACAGGACGACCATAAATGGAACCAATTTGCCTGCTACTTTGCCGATTCTTTTTATTCCCCCGAAGATTACAATGGATACAACACATGTAAGGATCAGTCCGGTTACCAGGTCAGTCCTGAAGCCAGTTTCTACCCCGTTGGGCACCAGGATAACATCCCTGATCACCTGGGTTAGCTGATTAGCCTGGAACACGGGAAGAACACCGATCATGCCAACAAGGGAAAAGAAAATAGCCATGGGCTTCCACTTCTTTCCAAGGCCTTCTGTGATGAAATACATGGGACCACCCTGCAAATTGCCGGCAGAGTCCCTGCCGCGGTACATGACTGCCAGGGAGCATGTAAAATATTTGGTAGCCACCCCCAGAAGGGCAGAGATCCACATCCAGAAAATAGCTCCGGGTCCCCCGGCAGTGATCGCCACCGCCACTCCGCTGACGTTCCCCATTCCCACAGTTCCCGAAAGAGCTGTGGCAAGAGCCTGGTAATGACTGATATATCCTGGTTCATCTGGGTCATCATACCTTCCCATGAGGATATGCACAGCATGCTTTATGTATCGAAAGGGAGTCAGCCTGGAATAAATGAGGAAAAAGATGCCGCCACCAAGCAGCAGGATGAGCAGGGGGGTACCCCAGATCAGGTCACTGAATTCTATAATGTACTGACCGAAAGCTTTCAAAAGGATCAGGTTGGATGGCTAAAGATAATTAATAATATACTTGTTGCCTGCATTTCATTTTCTTGTTATCTTTAGCCAAATTTTTTAAGCTTTAAACCAAACATTATATGCTGTTATGAAAATCACCAGAATTTTATTATCCACAGCTGTCATGGTTACCGTACTTTTTACTTCCTGCCAGCAGAAGGCCGGACAGCAAAAGGCTGCTCAATCTGAAACTGAAGAAATGGATGAATTTCAACGGAAACTGCAAAACATTAATCCCGGACTTGAAGACCCGACCATTGTTATGGCCGCGCTTGATATGGCAGGAGCAGAATACATAGACGGGCTGGTCGTCCCCATGGAAAATGTCGACTTTTACGCCAAGGACCCGGCACTGGCAGCTCTTACATTGGGAGTCTATACGGTTGACATTGCCTATCTCGTGTCCTACGGTAAGAACGACGAAGCACTTATAAAATATGAGCGGGCAAGAAAACTGGCCGCTGCCATTGGCCTTGTTAGTTCCTTCGAAGAAGGGATTTTTGAGAGATATGTTACGGCAGGTGCAGATCCGGATACCCTCAGGAAAAATCTTACCATGACAGCCCATAACATTGATGTGGAAATGTCGAAGGGAGAACACGCCAGGCATGCAGTCCTCTTTGTTACCGGTGAATTTGTGGAGAAGATGTATGTGCTTACCCGGGTCATAGCTCAGTTTCCTGATGATTTTCCTGAAGATGTCCGTGCCCAGTTGTTAAGGCATTTAATGATCGGTATCGTAGAACAGGAGGAACACCTCAATGACCTGATCGAACTGCTGAACCAGATCCGCGATGAAGGTGAAGGTGAAGAATTCATGGCGGAGATGAATGCCCTGAAACAAATTTATGATGAGGCCAATTTCAAGGAGATCATTGCCAACTGGACACCCCAGACAACTGCAACCGGTGAATACATGGCCAGGATCACAGATAGGGTGATTAAGATTCGGGCGCGTATCATTAGCCTCGATCGTTAAACAGTAATTTTTCTATATTCAAACTGCAAAAGCCCCCGGAAAAGGGGCTTTTTTTAATCCCACCCGCCAGGTTGATTAATCACCGATTCTTGTTAATATTGTAATAAGCTGTTTTTTCCATCTTTCATGAAACTGAGATCATATATTTCTGGAAGTCTATTGCTGATCATTTTTGTGCTCACGACCATGGGTTGTCCCGGGAAGGAAAAACCGGATTCAAAAAAGAAGCCTCCTGAAGAATTGTATCCTCATGAATTCATGCGGAGGCTTGAAACCATTAATCCCGGACTGAGGGACCCGGCTTCCATAATCGATTTGATAGAGGAGACTGGTGCAACATTCATGGATAACCTGGTGAATTCTGGTGACAGTGATCCCATTTACCAGCTAGATTCAGCATTATCTGCCCTGAATCTTGGAGTATATACGGTGGATATAGCCTACCTGGCTACTTATAACAGGAAGGAAGAAGTACGCTTACAGCTTGATAAAGCCAGGACCCTCGCAGGAAATATTGGTGCGGGACATATATATGACCATGCCATGTTCAGAAATTACGAGACGATGGGGGTACACAGGGACACTTTAATTAGTCTTCTAAAGAATACCTCGGAACAGCTTGAACATGATTTATCTGAAATGGAGTTGATGAGGATCTATACTCTTTTTGCAACCGGTGTATTCATTGAAAAACTCCATTTAACAACTCAACTATTGAACCAGGCTGATGAGGAAAATGCTGACAGGTATTGGGACCTGATGGTGGTATTTTTCTACCAGGAAAAGTCCCTTGACACCCTTATCAAATTGCTGGACAATATCCGGAGAAGAGAAGAGGGGGAACGGTTCATGGCCATGCTGAATGACCTGAAGCATATTTATATGGAACTCAGCACGCAGGAGGAACTGGCCGGGATCCAGACCAGTAATATAACACAGAACAGGATTTACAAGGACCTGGTCGATCAAATTGCCAGGATCCGGGAGCAGATCGTAGATCCGGTATATCCATAGGTGGACAGCATTAATGAACAATATGATCAGGGAGATAAGGAAGGGGGACCTGCACGCAGTCAACGAAATTTATAACCAGGCTGTCCGGTCAAAATACCAAACGGCCGAGACGGAAGAAACCAGCCTGGAGTACAGGCGGCGCTGGTATGAAGAACACCTGTCGGGCAACTGTCCGGTCTTTATTCTTGAGGAAGACGGTGAAGTTGCAGGATGGATATCCCTGAATGAATACAGGAAAGGCAGGAGAGCCTTGCGATATACGTCTGAGGTCAGCTTTTACATCCGGCAAGACAAGCAGGGGCAGGGGATAGGTACACAACTGCTGAGGTTTGCCATTGACCGGGCCCGTGAGATCAGCATCAAAACCCTGATCGCTATATTACTCGAGCCAAATACACCCAGCATCAGGCTGCTGGAAAAATTCAATTTTCAAAAATGGGGAGATATGCCAAATGTTGCTGATTTCGATGGCATTGAATGCAATCACCAATACTATGGATTGCGGATAGCCAATTAGCCCGGATCGGGGAAGTCTGTCAGGATCTGCTTCATTGTCCGGCAGGCAGTCAGGGACTGCGGTTAAGAAATTCCAGTATAATCCCCTGGTCTTCT
>JAZGGT010000525.1:0-3233 GCA_036480555.1 Bacteroidales bacterium
TCAATGATATGTTGAATTCTTATGAAAAAAAATATGAGACCTCAAACTCTGTAATTGCCATCAGAGCGCTTACGTATTTTCAGGATATCAACCTGGAAACAAACGTTAAAATGATCAATGCAAAGTACGAATGGGAAAAAATAGAGAAGCGATTGTACGATATGGTAAAAAAGGATAATGAGATTTTTCGTTCTCCACCGCTGAACGATGCCTGATTTCGGACCGGCGCATTCATACCCTTTACTTTGTGACATTTTTTTCTTACCAGAGCAAGAATGACTATCTTATTGAATCTTCTGATATTGCAGACTTTTTCGTAAACAGGAAATATACCCTGGAAATTGGCGGAGTCAAAAATGCAAAAATACAATTCCATTATGGCTGTTCGGTTTCCTCTACTGAAAAAATGGCACAAAGACTGGATCTCCGGGAGAAAATTCCTGGATATGGAACTATTTGAATAGATAATTAGGCTGCATTCTACAAGCCAGGAAACTTTAGTAATTAACCGATCCAAGCGCAGTTCTGATCACATCCCTGGTTTCAGGATCAAACCATGCTGCATATTCAGTTCCGGACAGGAACTCATCGTGGGCTTCCTTCAGCAGGACTTCAAGTTTCAGGCGCATGGCCTCCAGCTGGACAGGATCTTTATCGTTTTCAGTCAGGTTCTCCATCTGGAAAGGATCATTAACGTTGTCATAAAGCTCTTCCTCACCGTCCAGCCATTTTATATAGGTATGGTTTTGGGTCCTGACTCCTCTCCATTCTTTCCATCGGGTTCCCGTGGCACACCAGTCCCAATGCGAGCTGTAATTCATCAGCAGAGCCGCTTCCCTTTCCGGTCCGGATTCACCCAGCAATATATGGCTCTGATCCATACCATCTGCAAAGTCAGGAACAGCTATACCGGCCAGCGAAAGCAAAGTGGGCATATGATCAACAGGTGTAAACAGGGAATTGCTCCGTCGATTCGCGGGAATATGATCTTTCCAGTAATACACCAAGGGGACCCCTATCGATTCTTCATAAGGAACCATTTTGTAGATCCGGTCATGGCTCCCCATCATTTCCCCATGATCGGAGGTAAAAACAAAAATGGTGTTATCCATCTGCCCGCTTTCCTCCAGGTATCTTACCAGCCTGCCGATATTGTCATCGATATTCTTGGCCATGGCGTAATAAACCCTGAAATCCTGCTTGCTTCTTGCCTTCCAGTCCGGCATAAAAGAAGCATCAACGTTGGGCCGTAGGTCGAGGGTTTCCTTTACTTTTTCCAGGTATTCGGCCGGGACATCTTCCGGTCTCCATGGGTTATGGGGCGTATGGGGGGCCACCATCAGGAAGAAGGGCTTCCCGGACTCCCTGTTTTGCTCCATGAATTCAATGGCCACATCCACCTCCCCGTCAACCTCATAGCCCTTGTAGTGTAATCTTTCCGGACTGTCCCTGTAATAATATGCATGCATGAAATTTACATGGAAATTATAGGCAGCCCAGAATTCATATCCCTGCCGGTAGGGACCCGGGGGGACAAATTCGCTTTCGGGATTGGAAGCAATGTATTCCCTTGCCATCCGCCGTTTTTCCTGCTGGTCCTCCTCTGTCTGGCAATACAGTCCGGTGGTGGTTTTATTCCCCGAGTTCAGGTGCCATTTCCCGACAAATCCCGTGCTGTAGCCGGCATCCCTGAACATTTCGGCGATCCAGACATCCTCCGGGTTCGGATTGATCCAGTTCATCATGATCCCGGTATGGGAGGGCATACGCCCGCTCATCAACATGCCCCGGTAAGGTGTACAGATAGGGAATGTTGAAAGGGCCTGGTTGAATACCATGCCCTGCTCCGCAAGACGGTCCAGATGCGGGGTGGTAATATTGGTCTCCCCGTGAAAACCGACAGACTGCCTGCGCAGTTGATCGGCAAAAAAGAAAATCACATTGGGTGGCTGTTCTTTTTTCTGCACACTGCAGGAGATGCATGGCAGGCATACCAACAGGATCCCAAAAAAAAGTCCTGATACACTTCCAAAGGCCTGGTTTTTCATGATCCGGTATCCTTATTTGGCAGCATCTTCAATCTTGTGAAAGAAATCCCCGAAGATGGCATCCCTTCGGATATGGTAAGCGGCCCGGATTAGGTGCCTGGAATCATCAAAACTGAAAGTATGCTGGTCTGTGACAATGGGACTGTGGATCAGGTTCGATGGGGTCCAGTCCCCATTGATCAGCCAGGCCACCGCGGTCATGTCCCACAATACCTTTGACCAGGCATAGTGGTCCTTTTCATATTCCTTGAAAATTTCCAGAAGATAATCTCCAATGGCTCCCCTGCCCTTGAGGTAGAATTCCATCTCAGGGTATGTCGTGGCCAGATGAGTAACTACGGGAGTGCAGGGCAATTGCATAAAAGGTACCCCGCAATCGAAGATCAACCTCGATGCGTTCAGGTCCTGCGAGAAATTGAATTCCCGGGTATTTTTCCAGTTGATGGAATTCCCCCCCAGCCACACGACTACTATATTATGAATGATAGAGGGCTCCATCAGGATGGCGCTGGCCACATTGGTAATGGCTCCGACAGCAACTACATAGAGCGGATCATCCGGGCTTGCTGTTTTGGCACGCTCAATAAGGTCAAGCGCAGCAGGGCTCTCGACAGGTTTTTCAAGGTCCTCCAGGTATTCCTTGCTCCCCCTGAACACAAATCCATCAGGTTCCATTCCAAGACGATCCAGTAAACGCAGGATCTCCTCATAACTTTTTTCCATCCCGTCACCGGGTCCATCTGACCTGGAATTCGAAAATGGTGCAGCATAAAGCGCTTCAACATCCATCTTTTCCTTTGAAAGCAAGGCATATACAACGGCAAACTGGTCATCGATCTCGTTGTAAGTATCGGTATCCAGTACCATCCGGACCTTGCCTTCCGGTGGGACCAGCCTGTTTATCCTTTCGGTTTCAGAGATCTCGGGGAAGTCCTGGCCAGTAACTTTAAGTCCAGTAAACAGGACAGATACAATTACAGGGATTAACATCCATTTTTTCATAATGCAAGATTTTTAGTTTATTATCTGGTTATTTTCGAATCGTCTATTACCAAAATATGCTATAAATTACTGATAAAATCGCAATGACAATAATGGAGCTGATATTAAATGCAGTTCCCGTATGAAAAAGCGATTTCTCGAGTGGAATGGCCTTACTGCTGATGCCTTTTCTTTCCCAAAGGC
>JAZGGT010000526.1:0-3570 GCA_036480555.1 Bacteroidales bacterium
TTCTAAGGGCATGGTCATATCCAATTTTATGTGACTTCTGCATGAGCACCTCATCCTTCATGCCTTTCAGGTTCGGGATCTGTATCACTTTTTCCTGATCCATTCCCGACAGGACTCCTGCCAGTCCCAGGGTCATGGCAGAAAACGCACCTGCCGAAATGGTAGCGGCCTCACAGTGCAACAATTCTGCTATCCTTTCCCCGACCTTGTCCTGAAGGTCATCGAGGAGAACGTACTCATTAGTTGCATAGTTATAGGCATCAATAACCTCCGGACGCATGAGGCATCCTGTCATGAATGTATAGGTCCCTGCTGCATTGATAAAGGTCCGTACACCCAGCTCCTTGAAATAATCTCGCCGGGCAAAGGGTGTAGTTGGACTGCCAGCAAAGGTTTCCAGGCCGAACAAACTGCCCACAAGGGGCAGTCCGGCCAATCTTTTTAATAATACTCTCCGGGTAACCATCTCAGCGTGATTAATCCTTGTAAGCAATACAATCTATCTCCACGAGTGAGTCACCAGGTACTCCCCCAAATGTCGCAACTGTTGTTCTGACTGGGGGATTATCGCCAAACCTGCCCCTGTAAACTTCGTTCATACCTTTATAATCATTCAGATCATGCAAATACACATTCACCTTCAGCACCTTATCCATGGAGGAACCAGCTTTGATCAGTTCCTCTTCCACACTCTTGAGTACATGATCTGTATGTACAGCGATGTCTCCCTCCTCGTGGTATCCCTTACCTGCAATAAAAACCATATTGCCATAGATTGTATGACCGGAAAACAGGGGAGCATTCTGAGATGTTGTGATATTTGCGGCCACTTTTTTTAAGGGTTGGCTTGTCTTTTCAGCCGCATTTACCTTGGTAATTCCTAATCCTAGAGCAGCTGTAGCCAACAGGCCTTTAATTGCTTTTCTCCGGGTACTTTTTTCTTTTTTTTCCATAACTTTTTCTTTTTGGGGTATTAATTATTAATTGTAAAACATCATATCGTGATATTATTATTTTTCAACTCCGGCCTGCCACTCAGGCATGGAAATCCCGTTCAGGTCATATACCACTTTCCCCTCCAGGATAGTCAACTCGCATTCCAGTTTTTGGGTTCCCTTTATTTTCTTGCCCCTGACATCAGTGAAACCAAAATTCCCTTCCTCAAGATTCAATACCGCTATATCTGCTACGGCCCCTTCACTTAAATGACCCAGCTCTTCATGATTTATGTATTTTGCAGGATCCCAGGTTGAGGTTTTTATCACATCATTTAAGGGCATTCCCAGATTCAATATTTTAGACATTACATTCAGCATACTTTTCATACCGGCATTCATGCTGCCTGTGTGAAGGTCAGTACTGATAACATTCGGCAAGAACCCCTGTTCCATTGCCGGGATGGCCTGGTCCCACACAAAGCTTCCCCCGCCATGCCCAACGTCAAACACAATTCCTTTTTTCTGTGCTTCCCATACATAGGGTCTGACTTTGCCATTTTCATCTACAATAGCTGTCCTGCCCCCTACATTGGCAAAACAATGGGTGAAGATATCTCCGGGCCTCAACTCATCGAGCAATAATCTTTCAAGGGACAAATGCGGCTTATGCCCTCCAAAATCAATCATCACAGGCATATCTGCTATATTCCCTGCCTCCACTGTCCGTGTCAAAGGATCCCATTCCGGGCCACTATAATGGGCAAGTTTTATCCCGACAATGTGGTCAGCATATTGTTTGGCAACCATGGCAGTCAGTTTTGGATCCATATCACCCAGGTTTTGCTCGACAGCTCCACCCTTCATTCCCGGTCCCACAATATTCAAATAAGCAAATACCCTTGTCCTGGAAACATCTATTGTTTGTTCCTTAAAAGTCCTGAAATTTCTCCAACCTGCAGTACCTGCATCAACGACCGTGGTTACCCCTGTTCTGAATGTGAATCCATCGGGAGGCAGGCTCGCATTACTATTACTGAGGTATGCCCCCGGTTCGGTCCCCCAGAACAGGTGCGCATGCATATCGATTATTCCCGGGGTAATATACAAACCAGTAGCATCGATGGTGTTTTTTGCACTGCTTTCTGGTATCTGGGGGGATACTTTGGCAATTTTGCCATCGGCAACGGCCACATCCATTTTTTGATCGATATCATTTTTTGGATCAATCAGGTGAGCGTTTTTAATCAATAGATCATATTCCTGCGCAAAGAGGATGTTCCCTTTATTCAGGAAAACAACAACAACGAGAGTTGTTAAAATAAAAAAACAGTTTTTTCTAAGCATTGGTTTTGTCATTTATTATGTTTGTATGTAATATTCCATCAACTGAGACATACCAGGTAAAGATCCCTTCTTTAACTGATATCTTATCATTGTTCTTATGGTCCCACTCCAGCAAGGAGCGTGACGAAAGGGTGGATTGTGATTTAAAATGTTTGACCACATTGCCCTCCAGGTCTTCAATCCTTGATTCTACGGTATGTTTTCTTTTCGAATTATCGTGAAATACCTGAAGCTGATACCTGTCATTGGTCCTTCTCACCTCGCTAATCCTTGAGTGGCTTTTTTGAAGTGCAGGTATATCACTTTGTTCCGGATCTGACGATAAATCAATTTGTCTCAGATCTTCCAGGGACATACTACCCAATCCATGGTTTTCAGATGCAATGGGCAAGAAGGAAGCATTTTTATGCCCACCCTCATTCTTGCCATCAGCGGTGGTCATAATGGAAAGTCCTTTATCCTCACGTACACTGTTAATCAAATTTAGCAGATAAGTATCGATAGCCACAGGATCCTTACTCATCGCAATGGTGTTGGCATGAAATACTTTTCCAAACAAAGGCCCTCCTTCATAAACACCGGTAAGGGCATCAAGAATATTAAGAATATATGGCGCCTGTTTGTCAACATTTTTGTAAAATACAGGTACACACAGACGGGTACCAGGATACGGGCTGTTTTCATCTGTCCAAGCAGAGCCATGGGTGCCCATTGGATTATTGCAACATCCATAATTATTTTTCATGACTCCTGTTATACCTGCAGCCCTGTGGTCTTTGGCTATGGCATAATTAATTAGAAAATCCTTTTCATAAAAACCAGCATAAATACGGTTGGGTGCACGATATTCTTTAGGATAATCCGGGGCCGCTATAAATTCAGGGGCATCAGAGGGCAATTCTAATTCATTCCTGGTATCGATCCAGTGAATTCCGTGAGTCCCTGGTTGATTATCTTTCCGTAACCCATCGCTATTCGCAGACACAGGCCGAAAACCCTGGATCTCAGTAAAGTTTTTGCGATATCCAACTGCGCGGTTCCTTTCAACCAATGTTATATTTTCGATGGGGAATGTGCCATCAAGCATCTGGCTTAGTCCGGAAACAATGGCATTGGTTACAGCAGTCTTTGGGCCAAAGGGGCAATATGTTTTTGCCCAATCATTTTCCTTGTCATTTCTCCAGTCCCCATAGGAAAAATTAAGTTTAATTCCGATACTGGTAGTCATGTTTGGATGACCGGAAGGGAAGAGCGATTCCCAGGCCTTCCCGACACTTGCTTGCCCGGT
>JAZGGT010000527.1:0-6598 GCA_036480555.1 Bacteroidales bacterium
ACGTAGTCGCCCTTTTCAGTCCCGAAGCAATATTCCTGTTTGGCGGACTCTCCAATGCCGGCGATCACATTTTCAAACCTGTTAAAACCTATATGGAAAAAAACCTGTTGAGTATTTTCCGGGATAAAGTGAAGATCCTTCCTTCCGGCCTGACCGAAACCAATGCAGCGGTGCTGGGGTCGGCAGGTTTGATCTGGAAGGAAATACTGGGATAGTTAGCGGTCAGCCTCGCCCAGGTTCCAGTTGATTTCCATATCAAAGTTGGAACGTATGCTGATGGTTCCAGGATGGTAAGAAACACTTTCCGGCTGTATTCCTTCAAGGTAAGAGCCCGTATCCCATTTACCGTTCCCATTGTCATCGTGCACAATCTTCAGGGTGAAGCCAGCCGGTTCCAGGAACGGGAATTCAATGAGTCCGTCTTCGAATACTCTGCTTACCCTGACAATTTCATCATTCTTGTCAATCACCTGGATGATCTTGGGACCGTCAACACCGCTTAAATTCAGGAGGATCCTGCCATACCACTCAATCCCCCGGGTCATAAAATTGATGCTGATCGTATCATGGGTCAATCCATATATATCTGTAAAGGTGCCTGGATAAATATCAAGGAAATAGCGCACTTCTGATTCCCAGTCAACTTTAATGAAATACCTTCGTACGCGCGTGCTGTCTTTCTCGAGGGAATATGGGACTGGGATCTTCAGTGTATCCTCTTTCCTGGTCAAAGAAATCCTGGATTGATCTGTACTGAATACAGGATGCTGGACCTCTATACTGATGGGCCTGTGTATGTCCTGTGGCTTGCTGCTTGATACACCGATAGACAATGTGATCTTTTCTTCCTCTGGCCCTTCCTTATCTTCCTGCCTCTTTCTCCGTCCGGTGGCCTTCTGCGGTTCCCTGTAGTTGAATTTCAGGGTATCATAATAGGTTATTATCTGCTGAAGGGAGTCGGTAACCGGGTATTCGGCAAGGAAATGCAGGCTGTCTATTTTGTATACCAAAGAATCCCTTAACCAGTAATCCAGAGTATCCTTCATTACATGCTCTTCCAGCAGGAACCAATCTTCTGCAGGATCAAAATTATAAGGTTCCATTTGGACCCTTTGAGTAAGCTCCCGGTTGAAATACAGGCTGAGTTTACGCCTGTCGTCCCGGGCATAGTCTGACAGGTACTGTGGTTTATTGTCTTCCTGGAAAAGAAAAATATCAACATACACTGAATATTTACCCAGCTCAGCCAGCATTACTGAATCAGAGACTTCCACAATGAGGGTATCCTCCATGTCAAGGTCCAGACTGTCCTGCAGTTCAATGTCCAGAGAATCCACCAGCAGGCTATCAGGCTCGGGAATAGTATCCGGCAGTTTATACTCGAACCTGCCGGGGTCGAGCAAAAGGGTTGTGTCTATGAATCCTATCATTTCCTCCGGGACATCATACTTGTAACTGCGGTTCAGATCCTGTAAGGCAAACAACCTGTAGGTTCCGGGCCGTATATTATTGATCAGAAAGGCCCCCTGCGGGGTGATCTTGCCAACATAATCCGGAATTTCAAGCAGGGGAGCAGAATCACTCAGGTTTTCATACAGCATCACAAAAAAGGGATCTTCTGTCTCCGGGAATTCCAGGGTAAAAGCCTGAACAGCCATTCCCAGTACTCCCAGGGAATCAAGTTTCTCACCTGTAGAAAAAACAAACTCAAAGTTCCTCAGGATATTTCCCTCGTTAAGATCCTTGATGGTCTCTCCAAAGCTCAGGGTATAGGTAGTATTTTCCCGCAGATCTTCCATGAATTCAATGACCAGTGTTTTGCCCCGCATGCGGATCTCAGGCGTTTCTTCCATGGGGGGTGAAATCACCAGTTCCTGGCTCATCCCCTGGGAATTGATGAACTCATCAAAAGTGAACTCTATTTGCGTGCCAGTGAAATGGGTGGACTTGTTCAGGGGTTTGGATTTCAGTAATACGGGTGGGGCGATATCCCTGGCTCCGCCACTGGGAGATCCGATTTTCGCACATTGCGCTAAGATAATCAAGGCTAAAAAGGATAGTAGGATATGAAATAATCTATTCAAGTTTGCTTATCTTTAGCGTCTTGCAAATATAAACGAATAATCCATGATCTTTGGTGCAATAAACTGGGATATGAATCCCGAAATTTTCCGGATTGGCAATTTCGCCGTTCGCTGGTACGGACTGCTGTTTGCTTCCGGATTTTTCTTCGGATATTTAATCTTCATGAGGTTTTTCAAAAAGGAAGGCCTCTCTGTAGAGCTGCTTGACAAGTTGACCATCTATATGGCTATAGGGACAGTGATAGGGGCCCGTCTGGGACATTGCCTTTTTTACGAACCTGAATATTACCTGAAAAACCCGTTGGAAATCCTGAAAATATGGCGCGGGGGACTGGCAAGTCATGGGGCGGCAATAGGGATCCTGGTTGCACTCTGGCTGTTTGTCCGGAAGTACAAGAAACCATTCATCTGGATCCTCGACAGGATCGTTGTCGTGGTGGCACTGGCAGGGGCCCTGATCAGGCTGGGCAACCTCATGAATTCCGAGATTTACGGGATCGAGACCAGTTTACCATGGGGATTTGTTTTTATCAAAAACCTGGAAGTGGTTGCGAAACACCCCACTCAAATTTATGAAGCATTGACCTATTTCCTGATCTTCGGACTGCTGTTGGCCATTTACATCCGGAGGGATGCGAAATTCCGTCCAGGGACCCTCTTCAGCTGGTTCCTTATCCTGGTCTTTGGCATGCGTTTCCTGATCGAGTTCATCAAGGAGGACCAGGTAGACTTCGAGTTGGGGATGGCCCTGAACATGGGGCAATGGTTAAGCATCCCCTTTGTGATGCTGGGTATTGCTTTGCTGATCTTTTACAGGCCGAAACCTAAGAAAACATAGCGAGTTTTCAACATATGCTATTCGTACTTGAGTGATCCTACCGTGTTAAGGCTGGATACACACCAGGAATGGTAACTCACGGTTCCTTCCAGGCAAGGAAACCAGATTCAACCTGATCTTATAATAGCAGGAAATTCCTTAACTTACCAAGTGATAATCATTTTTTGAAAATTGTCATGGAAGAATCAATACTCGAACAATTCGAAGTGGAGCTCAGGCAAGGGGTTAAAGGAGAAGTATCATTCGATGATTACACCCTTGGCATTTATGCAACGGATGCAAGCATATTCCAGATCATGCCCGTTGCCCTTGTGCTGCCCCTAGATGACGAAGATGTAATCTCAGCTGTAATGGCTGCTCGAAAATTCAATGTGAGCATTGTACCGCGTGGAGGAGGTACCAGCCTGGGTGGACAGGCCACCGGACCATCATTGATCATTGATTTCACAAAATACATGAATCGTGTACTGGAGGTAAACGTGAAGGAAAGATGGGTAAGGGTTCAGCCAGGCATAGTACTCGATGAGCTGAATGCTTTCCTGAATAAACACGGCCTGCATTTTGCACCGGATCCTGCCACCAGCAGCCGTGCAACCGTCGGCGGAATGATAGGGAATAATTCTTCGGGGACCAAAAGTATCATTTACGGGATTACACGTGATCATATACTTGAAACAAAGACGCTTTTATCCGATGGTAACATACTGAATTTCAAAAAATTGTCCATTGAAGAGTACCAAAAGAAATCAGCTGGGACAAACAGCAGGGAAAATCAGCTGATCAATGATTTCAGGATGATCATCGAGGAAAACCATGAGGACATTAAGAAGGCTTATCCAAATATCATGCGAAGGGTACAGGGCTATAACCTGGATACATTTGTAGACAATGATAAATGGAACCTGTCCAGCCTGATCACAGGTTCCGAAGGCACACTGGGTGTGGTACTCGATGCGAAGCTGAACCTAGAACCATTACCTGCCAGCAAGATCCTTTGTACTGTTCACTTTAGTGATCTGCTTGAATGCATAAGCACAGTCGCCCCTATCCTTGAACACAAACCATCTGCAGTCGAAATTATGGATGAGGATGTTGTGATAAGAGCAAGAAAAAATCTCAGCATAGCACCCCTTACCGAATGGATCGAAGGAAATCCCCAAGGCATACTGATAGTTGAATTCTTCGGCCATTCCGAAGAGGAAGTCCAATTAAAAGCCCAAGGGTTGGTCACTGACCTTAAAGAAAAGAAAAGAGGCTATGCCTGGCCCATCTTGTCAGCACCTGCAGCACAGGGCAAAGTTTGGGCAGTGCGGAAAAACGGACTTGGACTCATGCTTGGTATCAAGGGAGACCGCAAACCTATTCCTTTTATTGAAGATTCCTCCATTCCGATCAAGAACTTACCGGAATACATCGACCTGGTTCTTAAGTTCTGCAAGGAGAGGGATGTACCTGTGGCCATGTATGCGCATGCTAGCGTGGGACTGATCCATGTCAGGCCTGTTCTGAACCTGAAGGAACAAAAGGATATTGATAACATGAAGGCCATAGCCAGGTATTCCTTTGACCTGGTCAGAAAATATGGCGGTTCAATCAGTGGTGAACATGGTGATGGGCGTATAAGGAGTCACTTCCTTGAGGAGTATTTCGGGCCCAAAGTCTACGGTGCTTTTAAAAAGGTGAAAAATCTTTTTGATCCGGCCGGGATTATGAATCCCGGAGTCATCGTTGATGCCGGTCCTGTGGATGCTAATCTACGCTACGGGGTGGATTATAAGACACCGGACTTTCCCACAGAATACAAATTCAGGGACGATGGTAGCTTTGCTGCTGCCGTGGAAATGTGCACGGGTGTAGGGGCCTGTAGGCAAAATCTTGTGGGACTGATGTGTCCGTCCTACCGAGCCACGCGTGATGAGGAACATTCCACCAGGGGAAGGGCGAACGCTTTACGACTGGCCATGACCGGGCAGATGGGAGCGGAAGGGTTGAGCAGTCCCCAGCTCTTTGAGATCATGGACCTCTGCCTGTCCTGCAAAGGCTGCAAGTCTGAATGCCCCAGCAACGTGGATGTGGCAAAACTGAAAGGCGAATTCCTGCAGAGATATCGGGAAAAGAATGGCATAACCCGCAGGGATAAATTCATTGTCCGCTCTGCAAGCCTGGCTAAAAGGATGTCCGGCTGGAAGGCTCCCATTGTTAATGGGATCCAGAAAACTTTGTTTTTCCGCAAAACCATGGAAAAAATGGCCGGGATCGATAGCCGGCGAATCCTTCCTTCCTACGCAAGGAAATCTTTTCATAGCTGGTTTGACCGCAGACCGGGCGTAAACGGGCAACCCAGGAAACAGGTTGTACTCTTTGATGACACCTATATGAATTATCATGAAACCAATGTGGGCAGTTCCGCGGTTGAGCTTCTTGAGTCATGCGGATACGAAGTGATCCTGGCCAGGGCAGGTTGTTGCCAGCGTCCCAGCATTTCCCACGGTTTTTTGAAGGAAGCAAAGGCCGAGGGTGAGAAAACCCTTCGAAACCTTAAGAAGTTTGTTGACGATGGACTTCAAATCGTGGTCTGTGAACCAGGTTGTGCATCCGCCCTTACAGATGACCTGCCTGACCTTGTAGATGATGAGGAACTGGGGAAAAGCATCAGTGAAAATGTTAAGATGATTGATGTTTTCCTGGAGAATGAAATCAATGCCGGAAATATTAATATTGAATTCACCTCGACCTTCGGTAAACTGATGATCCACGGACATTGCCATCAAAAATCTCTGTATGGGACAACAGCCATGGAGAGGGTACTAAGCAGGGTTCCAAACCTGGAATTAGAAGTGCTCGATTCAGGCTGCTGCGGCATGGCGGGCTCATTTGGATATGAAAAGGAACATTATGATCTGTCCATAAAGGTAGGAGAGGACCGCCTATTTCCAGCCGTTCGCAGAAAAGAGGAAAATACAGGACTGGTGGCCTGTGGATTCAGCTGCCGCCATCAAATAGCCCATGGAACAGGAGCAGAAGCAAAACATTGGGTTGAAGTTCTCCGTGGAAAAATTACCTGAATTTCACCAAACCTCCTAAAATTCGATTGCTCCATTCCTTTTACCAGAAAGGGAATGTTCAATCCTGCATGCAAATCACTATATTTGGCTTTTATTTAGATTAAATTGAAACAAGTCGGAATATTTTATGGCTCTTCCTCCGGGAAAACAGCTGGCGTAGCAGGAAGGATCCATGAGAAACTGGGGAAGGAACGAGCGGATCTAAAAGATGTCGAACATTCCTCTATTGATGACATGATGGATTACGAGTTACTGATCCTGGGGATACCTACCTGGGGCATTGGGAAAACACAGGAGGACTGGGATGTCCTGTTGCCCATGCTTGAGAATATTGACCTAAGCAGGAAGAAGGTGGCCTTGTTTGGACTGGGGGACCAGGAATCTTATCCAGGGACTTTCGCAGATGCCCTTGGACGGTTGTATGAGGTGTTGCTGAAAACAGGATGTAGCTTTACCGGTTCCTGGCCGGTAGCCGGCTACGCATATGAGGGATCGACTGCCGTGAAAGGGGGAAGGTTTGTTGGACTGGTACTCGATGAAGAGAACCAGCCGGAAAAAACAGACCAGCGGATCGCTAAGTGGCTGAAGGACAGACTGGAAGATGATCCTGA
>JAZGGT010000528.1:0-3550 GCA_036480555.1 Bacteroidales bacterium
TCCGTGTCCCACGGACCTTACAGCGGATTTTACCGTCCTGATTGAATTGCCAATGGCAAATACCCCGTACCGTGATGTCTGGTAGGTTGATTTATCAATTCTTATCCCCTTATCGTTGGATTCAATCTGCCAGGAGCGGACATCCTCTTCAATAGCGCCTGTTGCCAGTACGATTGCACCGTATGTCAAGTGAATTTTTTCGAACATTTCCTGATCTACAGTCACACCGGTTTTAAGCATGATGCCTGTTCCCAGTATCCCAGATATCTCCCTTTCGAGGACTTCCCGGTACTGATCACCCACTACTTCTGCCTCGTGCAGCAATCCTCCTGCCCTGTCACTTTTTTCAAACAGGGTGCACTGGTATCCCATCTGCTGCAAATAAAAGGCAGCTGAGAGTCCAGCCGGACCCCCACCTATGACGGCCACTTTTTGCTCTCCTTTTTGCTCTCCTTTTTGCTCTACTTTTTTCTCTTCTGGATTGAGGGCCGTGGACTGAGCTGAGCCAAGGTCGCCCGCATACCTTTTCAGGAGGCAGATGGACAGGGGCTCGTCAACGGTTTTCCGCCGGCAGGCACCTTCACAGGGCGCATGACAAATGCGGCCAAGGACAGACGGGATGGGAATATCCTGCATCACTACATGCAGCGCCTCATCCACCTTCCCCTCGCCAAGCAGCCTGTTCATCAGGGGGATGTCCATATGGGCGGGACAGGCAATCTGGCATGGGGCCTGGCAATCACCGGTATGGTCGCTCAGCAATAATTCAAGAGCTGCTTTCCTGGCAGCAATAACATCCTCATCCCCGGTAACAATATCCATACTTTCCTCCGCTTTCACCGTGCAGGAAGCCAGCATCTGTCCATCTGCTCTGTTTTTCACCATGCAGACCATGCAGGAAGCAAATTTATCCAAGCCTTCGTAATAGCACATAACCGGTATTTCCACCCCTGCTTTTTCAGCTGCCTGCAGCAATGTAGATCCTCCGGGGACCTTTATGATTTTGCCATCTATTTTTAAACTGATATTTGCCATTGATGCTGGTCTGTGCTACTGAATATTTACGGCCTCGACAGGGCATACCTGCCGGCAGCTGTCGCATTTGATACATTTATCCTGCTGGATCTCATGTTTTTCATGGGGATTGAACCGGATGGCGTCTGCAGGACAACTCTGTGAACAAAGGGTACATCCGATACATTCATCATTGATGGAATATGTGATCAGGTCCTGGCACTTGCCGGCGGGGCATCTCCCTTCCAGGTGTGCCTCGTATTCATCCCTGAAATAACGCAGGGTTGTCAGGACCGGGTTGGGTGCTGTTCTGCCCAGTCCACACAGGCTTCCCCTTTTTGTCAGCCCGGCCAGTTCCTCTAGCTTTTCCAGGTCTCCTGTCTCTCCCCTGCCGGCACACAATCTTTCAAGTATATCAAGCATGCGGCGGGTCCCTATCCTGCAGAAGGTGCATTTACCACAGGATTCTTTCTGGGTAAACGACAGAAAATACTTAGCTATATCGACCATACAGTCCGTCTCATCCAGGACGACCATGCCGCCTGAACCTATCATGGCCCCAGCCTGTGACAGTGATCCAAGGTCTACAGGTATATCAGCCATGGAAGCAGGGATACAACCTCCTGATGGGCCGCCGATCTGGACTGCCTTGAATGCCAGTCCCCCGGCCACACCACCGCCAATCTCCTCAACAATCTTCCTGATGGTGATGCCCATGGGTACCTCAATCAACCCTCCCCTGGCAATCTTTCCTGCCAGGGCAAATACTTTTGTGCCACGACAATCTGTAGAACCAATGGCATTGTATTTCTCGGCCCCATTGCGAATGATATAGGCAATCTGAGCAAATGTCTCCGCATTATTGACAAGGGTGGGATGCCCCCATAATCCCTGCTCAGCCGGATAGGGAGGCCTGAGCCTTGGAAATCCACGATTGCCTTCTATGGAGGAGATCAATGCCGTTTCTTCCCCGCAGACAAAAGCTCCTGCTCCCTCAAACAAATGTAAGTCAATGGAGAAACCAGACTTCATGATGTTACTGCCCAGGTACCCCTTGTCCCTGCACACCTGGAGAGCCTCCCTGATTCGGCTGACGGCGAGTGGATATTCTGCCCTTATATAAAAATACCCTTCGGTTGCGCCAACAGCAAAAGCTGCAATGAGCATTCCTTCAATGATCCTGTAGGGATAGGATTCCAGCAGCATCCTGTCCATGAATGCTCCCGGATCACCTTCATCACCATTGCAAATAATGTATTTTGTTGAATTCTCCTTCCCGGCAACCCTCTCCCATTTTTCACCCGTCGGGAAACATGCTCCTCCCCTGCCACGGATGCCACTTCTTTTTACTACTTTTATCAGCTCAGTGGAGGAAAAGTTTTTCAGGACATTTCCCAGGGCAGTAAACCCGCCCCTGTATATATATTCATCAATATCCAGTGGATTGATAATCCCACGGAACTCTGTGGCTATGAGGACCTGGTTGCCCAGGAAAGAGGATACCTGCTTCTCCCTTACATCCAGGTGATACCGTTCAATGCCGTCCCACCCATCATCGGTCTGGATGTATTCAATGGTATCGGTGAGCTTGTTTTTCAGCCGTTTCAGAAGTCCCGGTGGACTAAAATGCTGGTCGATGATGCTTTTTACGCTATCGGGGCTAACCTTCGCATACAGGGTCGCCTCTTTTTGCTCAGGCACGATCTCCACGAGGGGTACCTGGTGGCACATGCCAACACAACCGACATGTTTCAGGCTGACATTCAATCCCCTTTGTTGTACAGTTTCCTCCACGGCCTGCCTGATCTCCTCACTCCCGCTAGCCACACAACAGGATCCCAGCCCTATGCGGATCTCTCCGTCTATTTTCTTCCCATCAACAGATCTAACCTGGGATTTCCCTTTCGTATGCCTGTTCCTTTCAAAATCCTTGATGACATCAGCCAGCTTATCAGATGCTACATGCCCATAGGTAATATTATCTATCTGTACGACCGGAGCCAGTGTACAACAGCCAAGGCAATTCACCTTTTCCAGGGTATACCTGCCGGTGGAATCAGTGTTCACACCCTTATCCAGTTTCAGTTCCCTTCTCATGGCATCGTGCACCAGTGCAGAGCCTTTCACATGGCAGGCTGTCCCCACACAAACCTTGATCATATGTTCCCCCACCGGTTCCAGCCTGAATTGGGAATAAAAACTGGCTACACCCAGGATCTGTTCAAGTGTGATATCCGAAATGTCGCTAACCGTCCTCAGTGCATCTTCGGGCATGAAGTTGTATTTCTCCTGTATGGCCTGAAGGATGGGAATGACGGACTTCTTTTCTGTCCCAATACCAGAAACAATAGTAGCTATATCATCTACCTGTATTATCTGTTCTGTCCTACTCATTACCAATGCAATACAAATATTTATCTCCCCTCAGATAAATGGTACCCTCTGAGAAAGCGGGACTGGCATAAGCCTGTTCGCCCAGCACTGGGGCCCCCAGTTTTTTCTTCTCTTTACTCAGGCTGAAAATATGCATGATACC
>JAZGGT010000529.1:0-12941 GCA_036480555.1 Bacteroidales bacterium
GGATTAACCTGGAAGTAAACGATACAAGCACCTATATTCAGGGGAGTACGCAAATATTGGTCTCTGCTGTTGAAGAAATGGATGAGGTGGTATTTGAATTATCCATCAGTATGACAGTTGATTCCATTTTCATTGATGGGGAAAAAGTACCTGCCTGGTCACACGGGAATGACCTGGTCAGGATCAGCCCTGAAGTACCACTCGAAGCAGGAAAACAATTCAGCACCCGGATTTTCTACCACGGCACCGGAGGACAGTATGGCTTTATCTCCGGTATATCCAACCGCTATGACAGTTTCTGGGGGAAGCATGTGACCTATACCCTATCAGAACCCTTTCATGCACTGGACTGGTTTGCCTGCAAGCAGGTGCTGACTGACAAGGCAGATTCTGCCTATATTTATCTGACCGTTGCCGATCATCTGAAAGCTGGCTCCAACGGGCTGTTGGCAGGTGTTGACAGTCTCCCTGGGAACCGGGTCAGGTATAAGTGGGAAACCCGTTATCCCATCGCCTTTTACCTGCTTTCCCTGTCTGTCTCAGATTATATTGACTACAGCTATTATTTGCATCCGAAGCATTCACCGGATTCTTTCCTTTTCCAGAATTATATTTATGATACAGCATCCTACCTGCTCCAGAACAAGGATGATATCGATGCGACCGGTGATATGATGGAATTGTATTCATGGATCTTTGGGAATTATCCCTTCTGGAGGGAAAAATATGGTCATTGCGTCGCTCCTATGGGGGGAGGGATGGAACATCAAACCATGACGACCCTGGTTAATTTTGGTTTTAACCTGGTGGCCCATGAACTGGCGCATCAATGGTTCGGAGATAATGTCACCTGTGCCAGCTGGCAGGATATCTGGATTAATGAAGGGTTTGCATCCTACGCAGAATACCTGGCCCTGGAGCAGCTGGTTTCGAAACAGGAGGCGGATTACTGGATGGAAAGGGCCCATGACAGGGTCTATACCGAACCGGAAGGCAGCGTATATATACCAGAAGAAGATGCCACCGATGAATTCCGCATATTCAGTTATGCCCTGTCCTATAAAAAAGGGGCGGCTTTGCTGCATATGATACGCTACGAACTGGATGATGATTCTGTTTTCTACGAAACCCTGGTAAATTTCCAGGAACAGTTTGCTGATTCTGTAGCCACAGGTGATGATTTCTTAGCGGTTCTGAATGAAACCTCAGGCATGACTTTCGACTGGTTTTTCGACCAGTGGTATTACGGCCAGGGATATCCTGTATTTAACATTACCTGGTGGCAGACCACGGACAGCCTGTTTATCGTTGCGGATCAAAAGGGCAGTTCACCGGCCACCCCGTTTTTCAGGACCACCCTGGATATTGGACTGACCCTTGAGGATGGACATAAGAGCAGTCTGCAGATAGACTATGACAGTCCGTCAAAAAACATACAGATTCCCATGAATCAAAGAGTGCTGGATGTCATCCCCGATCCTGCCAACTGGATTGTTGACATCTCGCAGGTGGTCCATCGTTACGCGACAAATGCTTATCTCAGTGTTAATCCAAATCCATTTGACGATCAGCTAAAGATTGTTTTTAACACCGGGGCTGCTGAGCGTGAAATTATACTGAACGATATCAATGGGAGGATAGTCGACAGGATCAGCAGCTCTTCTGGAACTGTCAGTATACCTACACATGACCTGGCACCTGGGGTATACCTCCTCAGAGTTTTAGCCGGGAAAGATGAATATTCTGTCAAGGTGGTCAGGCAATAGTCAGACTTCAGTATGCTTCAGGGACAAAAGTCTGGTCGCTTATGGGAGGCCTTACATATCCCTCATTGTTGATAGGGGGGAGTTTGATCTTCTTGTATTTAACCTCTTCATAGGGGATCATGCTCAGCATGTGATGAATGCAATTCAGGCGGGCCTTTCTTTTATCATCTGCTTCTACAACCCACCAGGGGGAGACCTTTGTGTCTGTATAGGCGAACATCTCATCCTTGGCTTTTGAGTATTCAATCCAGCGGTTTCTGGAGCTCATGTCCATCTCGCTCAATTTCCAGTTTTTTGTCCGGTCAGCAATGCGTTCCATGAATCTTTTTTCCTGTACTTCGTCACTGACCGAGAACCAGTATTTGATCATGATGATCCCGGAATGGATAAGCATTTCCTCAAAGCGTGGGCATGACCTGAGGAATTCCCAGTATTCCTCATCAGAGCAGAAACCCATCACCCTCTCTACACCTGCCCTGTTGTACCAGCTGCGGTCGAAGAGGGCAATTTCACCGGCGGCGGGCAGGTAGGAAACATACCGCTGAAAGTACCATTGTGAACGCTCCTTTTCGGTGGGAACGCCAAGTGCCACTACCCTGCAGACACGGGGATTCAGGCGCTGCATGATCCGCTTGATCACCCCTCCCTTTCCCGCTGCATCCCTTCCCTCAAAAACCACAACAACCCTGAGTCCCTCTTCTTTGACCCATTCATGCATTTTTACCAGCTCCTTCTGGAGTTTTTCAAGTTCCTTAAAATAAAAACGCTTGTCCAGCATTTTCCCCTCGGCCAGTTACTGCTTATTGTTTTGCTTATCCTTCTGGCTCATAGAAGATTGTTTATGAAGTAAATATAGGGAATAAGCATGCTAATTGCAATCCTTTCCTGCCTCATAATTTTCTGGCCCCATCACCTACTTCACCCAGGTAAAATTCAGGTTTTAGCCTGGTTTTCGCATGATATGCGGAACCTACCTCGGTGATGAACCGGGCTATGGCATCTTTGTGTACCAGGCTAACGGTACAGCCACCGAACCCGGCGCCGGTCATCCTGGAGCCCAGCACCCCTTCCACTTTGCGGGCTTCTTCTGCCAGGATGTCCAGTTCTATGCCCGTTACCTCATAATCATCACGCAGTGAATCATGGGAGGCATTCATCAATTGCCCGAAAAGGACCAGGTCAGATTCCCTGAGTGCCTTGACGGCATCCAGCACCCGCTGGTTTTCAGATACCACATGATGTGCCCTTCTCCTGACAGTTTTATCAGGGATAAGATGTTGCAGATCAAGAAACCTGGCATAGCTCAATTCCCCCAACAGGGAAAGAGGTTCGGTTATGGCAATAGACTCGACAGAGCTTTCACACTCGGCCCGGCGTTCATTGTATTTGGATTCCGCCAGTCCCCTGCGTTTATTGGTATTGGAGATCATGAGTTTATAATCACCAAGGACCAGTGGTACCTGCTCAAAATCCAGGGTGGCACAGTCAAGATACACCGCATGCTCGGTTTTGCCCATCCCGGAAGCAAACTGATCCATGATGCCGCAGTTCACCCCCACAAATTCATTCTCCGCCTTCTGACCTATCTTGATCAGGTCTATCATATCAAAATGCATGTCATAGAGTTCATTCATCGCCACAGCGGTAACCATTTCTATACTGGCAGAGGAAGAGAGTCCTGCTGCATTGGGCACATCCCCGGAAAATAGCAAATCCACTCCCTTCATCTCGAATCCCCTTTTGACCAGCTGGTCCATTACGCCGAGGGGGTAATTCACCCATTTTATATCCTGCTGGCTGAATCCCCTTTCATGCACACTGCAGGGCTGGTCGAAGTTGGTAGTGGAAAAATGCATCTGGTCCGAACCATTCAACCTGACCGCCAGATATGTGCCGTATTGTAAGGCACAGGGGAAAACATAGCCGCCATTATAGTCGGTGTGTTCACCAATGAGGTTTACCCTTCCGGGTGCAAAAAATGTATGGTATGACTGCTCCTCGTTGCCATATAATTTGTAAAATTTCTCATGCAGCAGGTCGAGTTCCATCAAAATGTTGTTTTTAAGTTCAGGAAAACAAATGTAGCAAAAAAACAGCCAAACCTTTGGGGACAGGATCAAGAAGAAAAATCTATCTTTGTTACATATCGGGAGTCAGGTATGATCAGGATAATCAGGGATTACAGTCTGGGTTTTGTTCTGTTTGCAATATTGTTTCTAACCGGATTGTTGCTTGTAGCAGCAGTGCCCAGGCTGGAACTGCATGTATTGCTGAACAGTGGCCATACCAAATCGCTTGACACCTTCTTCCGTCTGCTTACTTTTCTGGGAAATGGCTGGTTTGCGGTCATTTTTTCAATGTTTTTTCTTTTTATACGGTTCAGGTATTTTTTCATGTTGATCCTGTCTTTTTGTGTATCCGGACTGATGGCACAGTTCCTGAAAAGGATTATGTTCCCGGATATCCTGAGGCCGGCGGCATACCTGGATCAGATGCCTGGACTCGAATTGGTGCCTGGCATTGATCTGCATCATACCCTGGCTTTTCCTTCCGGACATACCACCACTGCATTCGCAGTCCTTTTGCTGACGGGATTCATTATCAATAAAAAATATGCCGTATTCGGCTTGATGCTGATAGCATGGCTGGCCGGTATATCAAGGGTTTACCTGTCGCAGCATTTCCTGATCGATGTGTTGGGTGGTTCCCTGCTTGGCGCTTTTTCAGCTTTGTTTTTTTATTGGTATTTTCGGAAATTCAAATCTGCATGGATTGACCGCTCACTGACCGGTCTAATCAGACGGAATACTTACAAATAAGAAGTGCTCAAAGAAAGGCCCATCATTACAGAAATCCTGATCGCCCTCGGCGCATTATTACTTTTTAGTCCTTTCCTGGGCGGTATTCACCTCTTTGACTGGGACGAGATTAATTTTGCTGAATCTGCCCGGGAGATGATCCTCACAGGCGATTACCTTACAGTGCGTGTTGACTTTGAAGCATTTTCCCAGAAACCACCGCTTTTTATCTGGATGCAGGTATTGTCAATGAAGGTATTCGGGATAAATGAATTTGCAGCCAGGTTACCGAATGTGATCTGCGCCATGTTCACCCTGGTTGTTTTGTTCAGGACGGGCAGGAGGATCTATGATACCGGCTTTGCCTGGTTCTGGGTTCTTAGTTATACAGGTTCCATACTACCCTTCCTGTATTTCAAATCAGGCATTATTGATCCATGGTTTAACCTTTTTATTTTTGCAGCCCTCTTGAACCTGATCCGTTTTCTGGATGCTGAGAGGGAAGAAAAACGCTGGCAGAACCTGATCCTCTCAGCTGTGCTGCTTGGAATGGCCAACCTGACCAAGGGTCCTGTTTCAATATTATTATTCGGACTGACAGTGGCTGCATTCTGGGCCCTGAATAAGTTCAGGTTAAGGATACTGTGGAGTGAGATACTGGTATTTCTGCTTGTACTCACCGGAATAGGCGGTTTATGGTTTATCATCCAGATAGCAATCGGGAATTTCAGCGTGATCCTTGATTTTGTCCAATACCAGGTACGGCTGCTCAGAACCGAGGATTCCGGTCACGGGGGATTCCTGTTCTATCATTTTATAATCTTATTCATCGGTGTATTCCCGATCTCTGTATTTGCCCTCAAGGCCTTTCGAAGGAGTTACTATGATGACAATTCCCAGAAACGTTTCAAACGCTGGATGATAGTTCTTTTCTGGGTGGTCCTGCTGGTTTTCTCCCTGGTGAAAACAAAGATCGTTCATTATTCATCCCTGTGTTATCTGCCTTTGACTTTCCTTGGAGCCTATGTGATATACAAGATCATTCTTGAGAGGATCAAGAATTACCGCTGGCTGAATATTATTTATGCGGTGCTGGGGATCATCATCGGGCTTGCTTTTTCCATCACCCCAATTCTCGCTTCAAGAATGGACGATATCCTGGAGATGGGATATTTCAGTGATCCTTTTACACAGGCGAATATGAAAGCAGATGTTTACTGGAGTGGTTTCGAGGGACTGATAGGACTGGTGTTTATACTTGGTATTATTGTGACCCTGATACTGTTGAGAAAGAACAAGAAGACCGCTTACATCGCCATGCTGATAAATGTTACCCTGTTTCTGAATCTTATGTTGTTTTTTACAGCCGGTAAGATTGAGGTTTATTCCCAGCATGCATTGATCGAATTCTGTAAGGACAGGAAGGGGGAGGATTGTTATGTGAATACCCTGGGCATGAAAAGTTATGCGCATCTTTTCTATGCAGCCAAACCCATACCTGAAAATCAGCTGTCCCAGGACCCTGAATGGCTCCTGACGGGAGACATCGACAAACCAGCATACTTTATTATGCGCAGCAAAACCCTTGCAAATTTCCAGGAATCCTATCCCGATCTGGAACTGCTTTATGAGGAGAACGGCTTTTCCTTCTGTCTCAGAGACCCCGCGAGTTTTAACCAAAAGAATGCCAGATGATCAGAAACAATAGCATTGCCGTGGTTATGCCTGCTTATAATGCGGAGAAAACCCTCGAAAGCACATTCAGGGATATCCCCTTGGATATTGTGGATCATGTTATCCTTGTCGATGACAAGAGCAATGACCAGACGGTGATTGTAGCCAGGGAACTGGGCATTAAGCATATCATCGAACACGAGAAAAACAAAGGCTATGGAGGCAATCAGAAGACCTGCTACCTGAAAGCACTCGATCTTGAAGTTGACATAGTCGTCATGCTTCATCCTGACTACCAGTATGATCCGAGATTGATTCATTCCATGTGTTTCCTGATTGCAAATGGTGTTTACGAGGTGGTCCTTGGCTCCAGGATACTTGGCAGGGGAGCGCTAAAAGGCGGGATGCCCGTTTATAAATATATTTCAAACCGCTTTCTGACCCTGTTTCAGAATCTCATGATAGGGCAGAAATTATCTGAATACCATACAGGCTACCGTGCATTTTCTGCGAATGTCCTGCGGAAAATAAACTTCAAGGCAAATTCTGATGATTTTGTATTTGATAACCAGATGCTTGCCCAGATTTTTTACGCAGGATTCGAGATTGCTGAAATCACCTGCCCGACCAAGTATTTTGAAGAAGCCTCATCCATTAATATCAGCAGAAGTTTTAAATATGGCATGGGAGTGATGGGGGTCTCCCTTCGCTATTTCCTTGCCAGGAAGAGAATCCTGAAAAGCAGGATTTTCAGAGAAAACCCATAATGAAGGATTATTTACCATTATAAATTTTAAGCACTGTGATCATAAGTACAAAATCCTATCCAAGGGCAGCATTGCTGGGAAATCCCTCGGATGGTTACTTTGGCAAGACCATTGCCTTCCTTTTTAAAAATTTTTCAGCCAATGTGGTTCTTTATGAGACTCCGGAGATTGAAATCCTGCCGGCTCATTATGATTCCAATGTCTTCGACAGCATATCTGATCTGAGTGAGGATGTGGAATTATTTGGCTACTATGGTGGCATCAGGCTGTTAAAGGCTGCGGTTAAACGCTTTTACGATTATTGCATGACAGAAAATATCAAGATCCATGAACATAATTTTACCCTGCGATATTCCTCTGATATCCCTTACCGGCTTGGATTGGCAGGGTCAAGTGCGATCATCACGGCATGCTTCAGGGCGCTGATGGAATTTTACAAGGTTGAAATCCCCCTGCATTTTATGGCCAACCTTGTCCTCTCAGTGGAAACGGAGGAACTGGGTATAGGAGCCGGTCTTCAGGACAGGGTAGCACAGGCCTATGAGGTGCCTGTATTTATGGACTTTGACCGGGAGATCATGGAATCAAGGAACTACGGCATTTATGAACCCGTTGAGAAAAAACATCTGCAAAACCTGTATATAGCATACCAGAATGATCTTTCGGAAGGTTCGGAGGTGGTTCACAATGATTTCAGGGAGCGGTATAACTTTGGTGTCAAGGAAGTCGTAGAAGCCATTGATGCCTGGTCTGAGATCACCATTCAAGGCAGGAAGGCCCTGGAAACCGGTGACCGGGAAAAACTAAATCAGCTGATCAACCAGAATTTCGACCTGAGAAAATCCGTTATGAATATCAGCAGTATGAACATTGAAATGGTAGAACTTGCCAGATCTGCAGGTGCTTCTGCTAAATTCACCGGATCCGGCGGGGCCATTATCGGTACTTTTGAGGATAATAGAATGTATGAAAACCTGAAGGAGGCCCTGGGTAAGAAAAATATAGCAATTATTAAACCTGAAATTTTATAAGCAGTTCACAATATGTCTGGAATTAAAAAAGCAGTAATACCGGCCGCCGGATTCGGCACAAGGTTTCTGCCGGCAACCAAATCGCAGCCGAAAGAAATGCTTCCGATAGTCGATAAGCCCACTATTCAATATGTTGTAGAAGAAGCCGTTGAAGCAGGTATTACCGATATCCTGATGATCATTGGGAAAGGGAAAAGGGCCATTGAGGAACATTTTGACAGGAATATGGAACTTGAATACCAGCTGGAAGAGAAGAAGCAGTTTGAATTACTCGAGGAGGTCCGCTCCATAACCAACCTGGCTGATATTCATTTTATCTGGCAGAAGGAATTGAATGGACTGGGGGATGCGATCCGGTATGCTCAGCACCATGTCAATAATGAACCTTTCGCCATCCTGCTCGGTGATACATTGATTGAAAGCAGGTACGGATCGGTTACAAGACAGTTGATCGAGGTATTCGATAAGTATAAAGGTTCTGTTGTAGCCCTGGAAGAGGTCGAACGGGAAGTCGTAAGCAGGTATGGGATAATCGGCGGATCGGAAGTCGAAGAAAATATTTTCAAGGTTTCGGATTTCATCGAGAAACCATCCATCGAGGAAGCACCTTCAAACCTGGCCATCGCTTCAAGATATGTATTTACTCCCAGGATATTTGATTATCTCAAGCTTGTGCAGCCTGGCAAGAATAATGAGATCCAGCTGACTGATGCCATGCACCTGATGCTTCAGGACTATAATATGTATGGTTTGAGATTTGAAGGCATCAGGTATGATATAGGGAATAAACTTGATTTCCTGAAAACGAATGTGATATACGGATCAAAAAGGGAGGACCTTGGAGCAGATTTTATTGCCTGGTTGAAACAATTTGTTGACAATCATTAAATTCTGTTTGTATAAAATATCTTATTTTTATTATTCATTCAATAACCCCAAGACATGAAAAAAACGCTGAAATTCCTGAATGGAATGCTGATCTTACTGTTTATTATTGCTTTCAGTTCCTGTGAAACAGAACCATGGACACCCCTCTTCTATCCGGATAACCTGGATGATTTTACGCAGTTGGGCGGTGAGGCGATCTATGAACTGGAGAATGGTGTGATCATCGGGACCACGGTAGCCAATACCCCGAACAGTTTCCTGGCCACAAATAAGCAATATGGTGATTTCATAATCAAGTACAGCATCATGGTCGACACCCTGCTTAATTCAGGCGTACAGATCCGAAGCAATGCCTATCTAAACGGAAGGGTGCATGGGTACCAGGTCGAGATCGATCCGTCTCCGAGGGCTTATAGCGGGGGCATATATGATGAAGCCCGCAGGGCATGGTTGCATGACCTGGCGGACAATGAGGCCGGGCGCAAAGCATTTAAAAACGGAGAATGGAATCATTACCGGGTGGAAGCCATCGGAAATTCCATCAAGACCTGGATCAATGGTGTCATGTGTGCCAACCTTGTGGACGCAGTGGATGATATCGGATTTATCGCATTCCAGGTACATGGTATCAATGCAGAAAAAAATCCTGCAGCGGTAGGTGTGCAGATTAAATGGAAGGATATCGGGATCATTACCGAAGACCTGGAGACATACCGGTTCAGGGGTGAGGATCCCATTCCCGCAAAGGAGTTTTCGCTGACAAACCAGTTGACGGATGCCGAAAAAGCCGATGGATGGGAAATGCTGTTTGATGGAAAGTCAACTGAAAAATGGAGGGGTGCACACAAAGAAACATTTCCTGAAAAAGGATGGACGGTTGAGGATGGTATCCTTGTTGTGTATGCAGAGAGTGGAGGTGAATCAACCGAAGCAGGTGATATTGTCACCAGGGAACAATTTTCAGATTTTGAGTTATGCCTTGAATTCAAACTAACACCCGGTGCAAACAGCGGGATAAAGTATTTTGTTACAGAAAATGAAGCAACCGACGGATCCGCAATCGGACTGGAATACCAGCTCATGGATGATGAAAGGCATGAGGATGCCAAGGCGGGCAGGGAAGGTAACCGCACAGTGGCTTCACTCTATGACCTTATCCCGGCAGGGGACAAGCGTGTCAGGGAACCCGGTATGTGGAACATGGCAAGGATAGTCTCGAAGGACCACAATGTGGAACATTACCTGAATGGAAGCAAACAGGTTGAGTTTGTGCGAGGTTCGAAAGAATTCAGGGACCTGGTAGCGATCAGCAAGTACAGGATATGGGAAAATTTCGGTGAAGCAGAGGCAGGACATATCCTTTTACAGGAACACGGAAATGATGTTTCTTTCAGGAATATAAAGATCAGAAGGCTGGACTGATAAATCCTAACCAAAAAAAACATGTTATGAAGAACACACTGGCAATTTTACTGACTGCAATTCTTTTACTGGGAAGTTGTGGCCAAAAGCAAAAAAAGGCAGTCGGCGACCTGGAATCATCCCTTAAAAAGGGAGTGGTTCTCGTTGATTACCGTGAAAAACAAAAGGTGGATATATACATCGATGGAGATCTGTTTACCTCATACATCTATCCGTCTGATCTTGAAAAACCGGTTCTGTTTCCCATCCGGACTGCAACGGGTACAATAATTACCAGGGGATACCCGCTTGATCCGAGAGAGAGGGAGAATGTCGACCATCCCCACCACACAGGCCTGTGGTTCAATTTTGGTGATGTGAACGGTTATGATTTCTGGGGTAATTCATCATCCATCCCGGAAGAGAGGAAGGGCCATTATGGACGGGTACTGCACAGGGGTGTAAAACGTGCCGAAAGCCGTGATGACGGGGGTGTCCTTGAAATAGCCGCGGACTGGCAGGTACCTGCTGAAGATGAAAGATGGCATACTGTCCTGCAGGAACAAACCATATTCGAGTTCAGCGGTGATGAAGATACACGCTTCATTGACCGGATCACCAGGCTGACCGCCCAGGAAGACCCTGTTGTTTTCGGCGATACCAAAGAAGGAATGTTTGCTGTACGGCTGGACAGGGCATTTATGTTTCCCTACGACGAGCCACAGCTATATACAGATGCAGATGGAAATCCCCGTACTGAAAAGATCATGGATAATGAGGGAATGAACGGACAATACAGGAACAGTGAAGGGGTGGAAGGGAAGGCAGTATGGGGTAAAAGGGCTGTTTGGACTGCCCTGTCATCCAATATCGGGGATGAGGATATTACCATTGCCATATTTGACCATCCTGATAATCTGAACCATCCCACTTACTGGCATGCGAGGGGATATGGATTGTTCTCTGTTAACAACCTGGGTGCAGCTGCATTTGATAAAAACGCTGAACCCTCAAAGTTGATACTTGCCCCCGGCGAATCTATCGTTTTCAAACACAGGGTTTACATTACATCCTGGTATCATGCCTCGGAAGAGCAGCTGAATGCGCAGTTTGAGGAATTCAGCCGCTTGTATTGATTGTTCTCAGAGCCTGACCCTGTGGCCTGATTGACTGCTTTCGATGGCCGCTTCGATCACCTTGACAACCAGGTTGGCCTGGGTGGCCGTGACTGCCAGTTCTGCTTTTCCTGCCAGGGTCTGGTAAATATTATCATAATAGGCCAGGTAATTGCCGGACAGGGTTTTATAGGGTCCATTGTGTGCACCTATTTCCGTGTTTAACCTGCCCCATTCCTCCCGGGGTTCTATGCCCCAATCCGGACCACCCGGCAACTTACCTTTTTTCAGGGCTTCTTCCTGTGGATCAATCCCATGTTTAAGGAAGGATCCTTCAGTGCCATGCAGGAGATAACGTGGTCCGGGTTCCCTTACCATGTAACTTGCTTTAATAGTGACCTTTACTTCAGGGTACCAGAGCCAGAGGGTGAATGCGTCATCAATCTTTCCGCCGGTCCGCTGTATCCTGATATCAGCATTGATGTGTCCGGGTTTGCCGAACAGTTCCAGGGCCTGGTCGATCAGATGAGACCCGAGGTTGAATAAGGTCCCTGTCCCTGATGCGGGATCTTCCTTCCATGTGTTCTCAATAATAAAGTTCCGGTAACGGTCGAAATGTGCTTCATACTCAACCAGGCGGCCCAGCAAACCTTTGTCAAGGATCTCCCGTATGGTCAGAAAATCACCGTCCCATCTACGATTCTGGAAAACACTCAGAATGAGCTTCTGTTTATCTGCGATGGCTATGAGTTCATCACCTTCCCTGCTGTCCAGTACAAATGGTTTCTCGATGACCACATGCTTGCCTGCCTCGAGAGCTTCCCTGGCCATCCCGTAGTGGAACCGGTCCGGTGTATTTACCACAACAAGCTCAATGCTGTCATCTTTTAACAATTCATGGTAAGTCCTGATAATTTTTGCATCCGGATACCTTTCCCGGGAGAGGCTGTGCGTCCGTTCAAGTATGGAAATGATCTCAAATCCAGGATTGACGGATAAAAGGGGGGCATGAAAAACCTCACCTGACATGCCATATGAAGCCAGGCCGACACCAATTGTATTCATGGAAATAAAATTTGCTGCAAAATACAATTTACACCTCTATTATATGTTAATTATGATGAGTATTATTGTGCCTTTTCGCAATGAAGTGGTACAGGTTGATTTTGGTGGGTTTGGGAAAGGATATGCCCTCGAGCGTATCAGAAAGCTGCTCTTATCTCATGGAATATTGAATGCATTTATTAGTTTTGGGGAGAGTTCAGTTCTGGCGCTGGGTAATCATCCCCACGGAACCGGTTGGAAAGCAGGCGTAAACCACCAGATGATCACAGGGAACAGTTTATTTTCATTCGATCTGCAAAATGAATCCTTATCCACCTCTGGCATGGGACAAATACTGTATCCCGTCAGGGGAATAACAGTTGACATCCTCCCCTCCCTAAAGGAAAGGGATTCCTCTGGCTTCTACGAAGCCTGGGACAGTACTCCCTCGCGGTTT
>JAZGGT010000530.1:0-2857 GCA_036480555.1 Bacteroidales bacterium
TTTTTTGCATACTCCCCTGAACAGTCAGTGTTCACAAAGAATTGAAGTCCCAGGTAATTAAGATCCGGATTTGCTGTCTCTTTCTCCTGGATCTCATATGTAATGCTGTCAATATCAGGACATGGAAGTAGTTCATCAAAATCAGAGACATACAGGTTGCCCCGTTCATTGCTTACGATCAAACTGTAACTTGTCCCGGGAGCCAGGTATTCCTGGTCCATCCAACAAGCATACAAACCCGGTTCGAATTCTTCCCCCGGAAAACTATTTCCCTCATCATCCTGGATTTCGACAATATAACCAGAAACCGGACGCTCCTTGTCCGGATCATAGGGAGCGTAAGATCGTGAGATTTCAATATATTGATATCCTTCCTGGTCTGTGACCTTCCCATTGATGACCAGTGCGCCGCTATTGCCTTCTATATCCGGATTGTATTCGTAGATACATCCGCCCAGAAGGCTTAGTCCCATGTAAAACAATATCTTCCTAATCACTTGCATAGTTGCCAAGCTTAAAGTTCCATGAAAGGGTGACGATGGGCCGTGAAAAGATCGACATCATATACCCTTTTATTTTACCATCTTCATTTTTGAAGAATACTGAATACACATTTTTTCTTCCGGTCAGGTTATAGATATTCAGCATCCAGTAGCTATGCCAGAACTTTCTGGATTTCAGGTTTCCTTCCAGGTTGACGGACAGGTCAAGCCTGAAATAATCAGGGATGCGGTATTCGTTTCTTCCGGAGTAGGATAAGTACGGATTGTCGTCCATTTGGAACATGGTCACCGGATAGGTAATGGGTCTGCCCGTGTGGTAGACAAGGTTCGAGGAGATACTTAATCTCCGGTTTGCCCGTAAGTTCATTACAGCGTTCACTGAAACCGGTATATCATAATTCGCAGGATACCAGTTACCCTGGTTGATCTGCTCCCAGTAATTATCCCCGTCAACCTTGATCAGGGATCTTGCATAAGTAAATGAGAGCCACCCTGAAAGTTTTCCCGCATTTTTTTTCATCATTAATTCAATGCCATAGGCTTTTTGCTTTCCCTGCAGCACTTCCGTTTCGATCTGCGGAGAAGATATAAAATTTGCCCCGTCTCTGTATTCCACGATGTCATTTACCTTTTTATAATAAACCTCGGCTGAAAAATTCAGGAACTTCCGGTTGAAGTCCTGGTAGAAACCAATTGAAACCTGGTCTGCAGATTGGGGCCTGATATGATAGTCAGCCAGTTTCCACTGGTCCGTGGGTGAAAGGGCGATGGTATTGCTCAGCATGTAGAGATACTGCCGGGTTTTATTGTAGGAGAACTTTACAGAATTATTAATGCCAGTAAGATAAGTTGCGGAAGCACGTATTTCCGGACCTGAATAAAAACTGATGATCTCTCCCTCTGAGAAATACAAGGTATCCTCAATGTATTCCGGTCCCACAGGATTATCCGGGACATACTCATAAACAGTCTGGGGTCCCATATACGCATATAAACTGTATCTCAGGCCGGCATAAACGGATATCCTGTCAGATAGCTGGACCTGGTCAGAAATGTGGATGGATCCTTCTATTCCATTTTCCCTTCCCAGGGTGACAGGTTTCCGTGAGGATTCTTCTCCCCAGGGCAGTATCTCTCCCCTGTCGATATCGTAGAGAATGGCATTGCCGCCAAACGTGACTTTGTGTTTGTAGCCAGGGATCCATGTAAAGTCTGATTTGAATTCGTAATGATTTATCTGGTAATCATGTTGGTAAGCCTCCAGGGGCAGGCTGTTATTCTGATGGTCGAACTGATACTGCGACATCGCCAGCGAGGCATTAAAATTAAGGATGGAAGAGACCTGGTGCCACCAATCCAGGGAAGCACCTGCATTTGAATATTGGTATTGTTCCGTGGATGCCAGACTGAACCGGTCTTTACTGTAATAGCCAAATACCTTGAGAAGGTTACGATCGTTCAGCTTTGTTGTAATGCCCGCTGCAAGGTCATAGAACTGGGCGTTGCTGTTCCGGAGAGCAGGGTCCTTCATTCTTTTCAGGATCCAGTCGGAATAAGTAGACCTTGCACTCAGGACATAAGAGCTCTTGTCCCTTTTTATCGGTCCCTCTATAGCAACCTTGGCGGTAATGGGACTGATACCTCCCCGGGCAGTAAAGTTTTTATTATTTCCCTGCCGGGAAGAGATATCAATTACTGAAGCGAGCCTCCCTCCGTATTTAGCGGGAAGGTTGCTTTTATAAAAGGAGAAATCACGGATGATATCCGGATTGAAAGCTGAGAAGAATCCAAAAAGATGTGAGGTATTATAGATCGGTATTTTGTTCAGCAAGAACATATTCTGATCCACTGCACTACCCCTGACATTGATACCTGCAGACCCCTCGCCTGCATTCTGAACACCCGGCAGCAGTTGTACGACCTTGAGCACATCTTTTTCCCCGAGTACCACAGGGATTTCTTTAATGTTTTTTATGGAGATCTGGGTAAAACCCATTTGAAGTCCACGTACATTATGAAATTCACTTGATTTGACGGTTATTTCATCAATGGGATACAGCCTTCTTGCCATATCAATGTTTAGTTCACCACTGGAACGGATCTCCATTTTATATTGTAATTCTTCCATTCCCAGGCAATTAAACCGGACTATATAGGAGCCCGGGGGAATTGACATGGTAAAATACCCGTTGATATCCGTAATGAAGCCCCTGGATAATTCCTGGACATAAATGGTTGCACCGACCATTGCCTCTCCGGTCTCCGTATCCTTAATATTGCCATTGATGATGGCCCCCTGGCCATTGATATGGTCAGCGGAATTCCCGATATATATGGTTTCCATTGTACTTTTT
>JAZGGT010000531.1:0-3499 GCA_036480555.1 Bacteroidales bacterium
CGGCGGGCTGCCAAAGAAGCGGGAATGGCCCTATGAATATAAGGCTGTATTCTCTCCCATAGATGTCATAGAGGAGTATACAAGGCCGGCCCGTTATGTTGAGAATCGCCGGGTAATCACCAGAGATGCCCTGTCTGACCTGGAATTGCTTGATTTTCAAATTGTCGGAAAACTGGAGGCCTGGAATTCCGATGGACTTAGATCGCTGTTAACAACCATGGACATTCCGAACATGATTGAAAAGACATTGCGATATCCCGGTACCACCCAATACATTAAGGTACTTCGGGAAACCGGCTTTTTTTCATATAATGAAGTAAGTATCAGTGGGAAAAAGATCAGGCCTATCGACCTGACGGCAAAACTCCTTTTCCCTAAATGGAAACTTCAGAAAGGAGAAAGCGACATGACGGTCATGAAGATCATTATATCCGGGAAAGAAGATGGTACAGCTGTTCAGTATAAATATGATCTCTACGATGAATATGACCCGGAGACGGAAGTTCATTCCATGGCCCGGACGACTGGATACACTTGCACCGCTGTGGCGGATCTCATACTGGCAGGTAAATTTAACCGCCATGGTGTTTGTCCCCCGGAATTTGTAGGACAGGAACCGGGCAGTTTCGAATATGTCCGGGATTACCTGGCCGCAAGAAATGTGCACTACAATATGGAACGGAAAACAATTTAGCCTTTACCGAACTCGGAAGGTGCAACACCATACAGTTCCCGGAAACATTTGGCAAAATATGATGGATGGTTGAATCCCACCTCATAGGTGATCTCTGCCAGGTTGCCGAAATTTGATTTAATGAGATGGGCAGCACGTTTCAGGCGGATGGTGCGTATGAATTCACTGGGGGACTGGTCCGTGAGGGCTTTGATCTTGCGGAAAAGTTGCATTCTGCTCATCGCCAGTTCTAATCCTAACTGGTCGACACTGAAATCCTCGTCCGACATGTTTTTTTCAATGATCTCCAGGGTTTGAATGATGAACCTCTCATCTGCCGAGGTTACTGCAATTTCTCTGGGTTCCAGCATAAGTTCCTTGCGGAATCTTTCCCGGAGTTTCTGGCGCTGCTTTATCAGGTTCTTAACCCTCACACGCAATTCTTTGATATTGAACGGCTTTGTGAGGTAATCATCCGCCCCGGTTTCTAGTCCCTCAATCCTATCCTCAACACTCGTCTTTGCTGTCAGCATGATCACGGGAATATGACTGGTACGCTCATCTGTTTTCAGTTTCTCACATAATTCCACACCATCCATTTTTGGCATCATCAGGTCAGTGATGACAAGGTCCGGAAGTTGTTCAACAGCAATCTGCAAACCCGCAGCACCATCTGCTGCTTCCATAACATTGTATTCTTCCATATTATCTGTAATATGCGTACGAATATCCTCATTGTCCTCAACCGTAAGGATGATCTGCCTGTCGTCACCCACATGGGAAGGCTGGTCCTTTCCTGAATCCGATTCTGTATGCTCTTCGTATGATTTCTCCGATGTTGTGGATTCTTCTAAAATGATATATTCTGAAGTATCCAGGTGACTGATTCCCAATGGGATTGACAAATGGAAACGGGTACCAAGATTGACCTTGCTTTCGACCGTAATATCACCCTTCAGAAGATCGATCAGTTCTTTTGTAAGGGAGAGTCCGATTCCCGTTCCAACCCTTTCAGGTTCATCCTTTCCCCTTACCTGGTAAAAGCGATCAAAGATCCTGGAAAGCTCTTCTTCGGGGATCCCTGTGCCTGTATCCTTAACTTCAATTTGAAGGGATTGCAGTCCCTCGTCACTCTTTTGCTTACGTGAACCCTCCCTGTCAACCAGAACGTTAACTGAAACAGTCCCACCATCAGCCGTATATTTAATAGCATTACCAACGAGGTTGGTAAGGATTTTATCTAGCTTATCTGCATCAAAATAGATAACAATTTCTTCTTCGGGGAATTTTACTGAATAATGGATATTCTTTTTTTCTGCACGGGATGTAAACGAAAGGGCAATGATTTTCAGATGGCGGATAACATCACCCTGGCTCAGTTCAATCTTAAGTTTACCGGAGTCAAGCTTTGAAAGATCAAGCAACTGGTTGATCAGTCCCAGGATCTTATTCACATTTCGTTCCATGAGCTTTAATGACCTGATGGATGGTCTCTTCATCTGTTCATCATCAAGCATCTGCTGTATGGGATCAAGTATCAGTGTCAGCGGGGTACGCAGTTCATGGGAGATATTTGAAAACATCCTTGTTTTCAATTCATCAATTTCTGCCAGCAGGGCATTTGCCCTGTTCTTCATCCTGTAGTTCCTGTACATATAGAAAAGACTTATAACTACCAGGAAAAGAGCGATTACCGCAAAATTCCGAAGGAGTTTGACCTGCTGGAGATCGGCATCTTTATGCTGTATCTCCCGGTTGAATTCCCTCTCCCATTCATAACTCTTCAATAAAGCGTTTGCCTGCATTCGATTGATACTGTCATAAATGTTCCTGTAAAATTTGGCATAGCGAAAGGCGGTCTCAAAATCTCCCATTTTCTCGTAGGAATCAGCCATCAAGTCAGCATTATCCCTTATTTCCACCAGAAAGTTTTCTTCCCTGGCAATTGCCATTGCTGAATCCAGGTATGATATTGAATTACCATACTCTCCGATGATATTATAATACTGGCCAAGATGTGTGTAGGAATCAACCAACCTTGGATTGTGCCCCAGCTGCTTACTCAAATCCAGCGCATGAATGTAAAACTTATAGGCGTCATCCAGTTCATTGAGGTACTCATAACTTTCTCCTATGTTTATTAACGCAGCTACCATTGTGCGACCGTTGTCGCCTTTTTCTTGTAATAAATCCAATGCCCGAAACTGGTATTCGTGTGATTTCTCAAATTCTTTTTTGCTGGCATAATATGATCCAATGCTCAAATAAATATGAGGAATGTATTCTTCATTGCCTATTTTCTGAAAGATCTCAAATGATTTGTTATAATATTCCAGTGCCTGGTCATTATCCTCATCCAGCCAGTGGTTCCCAAAGGCGTTGTAAACAATCGCCAGTCTTAACGAATCCCCTAACCCCTCATATATATCCAGGCTTTCATTCAGGTTATCAACGGCTGTGGATAATAATCCCAATTTGCGGTAAATAACACCACTGGAATAAAGGGCACGGGCCATTCTGGACATATCCTGCAGATCCTTGGCCAATTCGTAGCTCTGTAAGGCAAAAAAAATGGCTGTATCGGGGTCAGTGGTTTTGAGCTGATCCGTAAGTTCTGTCAAGAGCCTTAACCTTGTAGTGTCTTCTGTTGTCTGGTCAAGGGCAACCAGCAATGAATCCACTGAAGGTTGTCCCACTAAAGGAAATATCGTACCTAATGTAAAAAGCAGGATGGTAAGGTGGCTTATCATTAATGGTTTTGATCTGTTTACTGGCTTTTTTTTATCTCAACCAGCCCCCAACGGATCATATTCCCAAGGATCCTCC
>JAZGGT010000532.1:0-5800 GCA_036480555.1 Bacteroidales bacterium
TCCGGTCCTTCTTGCCAAGAAACTGATCGTAACTCAGTTCATGCGTTATGAAAACCATGATCAGCAGGCTACAAGCCAATCCTATTGCTAATCCAATAATATTGATCAGGGAATAGATCTTTTGCCGTACTATGTTCCGGATGGCAACTTTGAGAAAATTCTTAAACATTGGTTGGGGCAATTTATTTCTTTATTCATATTGCAAGGCTTCGACAGGATTTGCACTGGCTGACCGTATGGCCTGAAAACTGACTGTAGCAAGCGCGATTACCAGGGCGAGTATAGCGGCCAGGAAGAAAAACCATGCTTCCATATTAATATGATTGGCAAATTTTCCGAGCCATAGTTTCATGCCTGCATAAGCGACAGGGAAGGCGATCAGGTTTGCCCATATTACCCATTTGGTAAACTGAGCAGATAACATCATGGTAATTTTCGGCATCGAGGCACCCATTGCTTTTCTGATCCCTATCTCTCTTGTCTTCTGTTCAGCAGTATGAGATGCCATACCAATCAACCCCAGAATAGCAATGAAGATAGCAAGGAAGGAGAAGATGGCAAAAATATTTGCCGTGGTTTCCTCTTCATTATATAAGGCATCAAGGTCCTCGTTCAGAAAGTAATAATCAAAAGGTTCATCCTGTACAAATTTCTTCCACACCTTCTCGATATACGCCATTGATTCCGGCATATTATCACCTGAGATCCTTAAAGACAAAAACTGGGCATGAGATTTTTCAGGTAGCAGGGTAAAGGCGAGTGGTTTTATCTCATTGTGCAGAGATTCAAAATGAGAATCTTTTACGACCCCCTGTATGGTGTAATCCATTTCCTCTCCCATCAAGCTATAACCCGACAGATGCATTCCAACAGGATTTTCAAAGCCAATCTCACGTGCTGCTGATTCATTGATTATCAATGAACCATAGCATTCAGAATCATTTGACTGGTAAAAATCTCCCCCTAGCAAATGCATTTGCATGGTCCTCATAAAATCAAAATCCGCCATTACCGGCCTTAAATATACCATCTGTTCGACATCGAGAGTATCAATATAGAAAGGATATGGCTCAAGTGTACTTCCAGGCATGGCGGTAGAAACAGTGGCTGCGATAATATGGGGATGCTTAAGCAGGATCTCCTTAAAGGTATCCCGTTGGTCTTGTATGGCGTATGCCCGTTGTATGACTACCAGATTCTGCTGATTGAATCCCAGGTTTGAGTTTCTGAAGAATCTGACCTGCTGATAAATGATCATGCTTGAAATGAAGAGGATAATGGAAATGGAAAACTGTAATAAAACCAGGAATCCCCTGAGGCGGGTGCTGCGCATTCCATTGAAATTCCTTCCCTTGAGAATATGGACCACTTTAAAGGCTGAAAGATAGAATGCAGGATAGCTCCCTGAAAATATGCCGATTAAAAAGGCCCCAAGAATAAAACCAGGTATCAGGTACCAGTTGTCCAGGTAAAAAATATCCAGGTTCTTGTCCAGGTATAAATTTAATGACCGGAGTAATAATTCCAGTACAACCAGGGAAAGGAACAATGCCATAAAGCTAAAGAGAACCGATTCGGACAGGAACTGGAAGATCATCTGCCGGGGACTTGCACCCATGACCTTTCTCAGGGCTACTTCTTTTGCCCTCGTAACAGATTTTGCCGTAGACAGGTTCATGAAGTTGACACAGGCAACGATCAGGATCAGCAGGGCAATGAAGATAAATACGTAAATATATATTCTGTCCGTTCCACTCTCAAACTCACCTTCCTCCACTGAATTCAGGTGGATATCCGAGACTGGCTGCAGGTAGAACTCAAATGAATCGTCATCCGTAAAATCCATAGATTTTTCACCGATGTAACCGTCAAGTTCTGCAATGATATTTCTCTCGATAATGCCAGGTAGATAAGCCTGAATAGTCTCACCAGGGTTTTCCTGTCTTGCGAGGATATAGGTAGTCGTGATCTCGGCCACCCAGCGCTCTTTATAATACGCCTTTTCAATCCACTTCATTGAAGCCAGGTAGTCGAAATGAAAATGGGAATTACCAGGTACATCTTTACATATCCCTGTAACCTTGAAACTCAGACCATTATCCAGCTCAAGCATCTTGCCTATAGGATCATCGTCCCCGAAATATGTGCTGGCAGTACTTTCTGTCAGCACTATGGTCAGTGAATCTGATAATACGGTCGAAGGATCCCCTTGAAGCAAGGGAATACTGAATATCATAAAAAATGACTCATCGGCATAATAGAAATTTTCAGCTGAAAGATGGGTAGTTTCGAAACTTACCTTTTTATGGCTGCCTTTGATCAGCCTGGTGGCTGCCTCTACGCCCGGGATATTAACGAGTTCTTCTTTCAGTGCAAGTGGTGTCATTGCGCCGTTAAAATGAGTGCCATCTATTTCTGCCAGGCGATTGACACGATAAATGCGCTTCCAGTGATCATTGTACTTATCATAGCTTAATTCGTCCTGTACAAGGATCAATATCAGAATGCTTATGGCAATCCCTATCGATAACCCCAGAATGTTAATGATTGAATGGATCCTGTACTTTATCAGGTTCCGGAAGGCAACTTTGACATAATTTCTGAACATACTCAAACCCTTGCACAAATTGTCTCACATTTTATGCCATTATAATTATGTAACTGTAAATCTGACAGTTATTATTCAGGGGAGATTTTATTTGCCTGATTATGTGTTCGTTAATGGACACACCTGTACGGATCGGAACATGATATGGGTGTTATATCTAGACTTCGATATAATTGAAATTCAGCTCTACAGCTTCGGCGAGGTCTTCACCATCATCCTGCATTTTATCATCCCCTTCTTCATAATACCAATCAATATTTACATCAACTCCTATCCTGGTCAGGTTTCTTAGTGTTCTGAGTATCTGTATCATATATTTGGAGGAACCGGAATTAAAATAGGTCATTTTAAAAGTGAACCGAAGTTCGGGAAGTTCATATTTGTACTCCGGCTTATTCTGGATGGATTCTTCCAATTTTGACAACCACTCCAGTGGGCCCTCATAAAAGCTGGCCACATCTTCAGGTCTGGATACCCCTGATAATTCCATATGTCCGGATTCAATCTGGAAAATTACAGAGGGTGTAAAGTCAGTAGCTGGAATGATTAAATTATCCATGATCTTCTTCTTCTAAATGATTAATATGCAATGAAAGTTCAAAATATGAAAAACCTTTTTCAATAGGTTTAAATGAAAATACTAAAGTGTTTGTCGTGATCTTTGCCATCTCAATAAACCCAAGTCCGGCCCCTCCCTTCTCTGTGAAAATCCCATTGGTAATGGTATTCCGGTATATTTTCTTCAGTTCATCATCGTCTGAGGTATTGATTTTATTTATCCGTCTTGATATCTCTTTTTTGTCTTTCTCCCTGACCGGATTCCGGGATGTAAGGATAAACCCATCTTTGTTCAGGTTTAATTCAAATTCTGGCTGATAATCCGGATGATCCAGTACAAAAACCTCAAAACGATCGGAATATTTGAGTACATTCTCAAGTATTTCAATCATCAGGGTGAGAAGTTTTTTATATTGAACCGGATCGATCTGATAGGTATCCTTTTTGTTCTTCAGGTCATTTAAAAGTATACCAATCCTTTCGAAGGTAAACTTCCCCTTGTACTGCAATATTGATGTTGAAGCTGAATTCAAATGGCCCGACATTAAGCACCTCAAAATAATAAAAAATGACTGATCGAACAGGAATTAATTGAACAAAGTATTCTCATCCTGTTGATAACCTTCATCAACCGGCAAATTTACCTGTTTTGATGCCTCAACAGCAAGCTGGTCACAGCGTTCATTTTCCGGAATATTGCTATGCCCTTTTACCCAGACGAGCCTGACCCGGTGTTTTCTGTATGATTCCAGGAACCTTCTCCACAGGTCCGGATTCATCTTTTTCTTAAACCCTTTGCGCTCCCAATCAAACAGCCATTGCTGGTTTACTGGTTCACATACATAGCGGGAATCACTGTACACGGTTACCTGTGAACCATTCTTTTTCAAGTGCTCCAGTGCCACAATAACGGCCAGCAGTTCCATCCTGTTGTTGGTTGTAAACTGGTAACCCTGTGAAAGTTCTTTCCTGTGCGAACCATACTTCATGACCACTCCGTATCCTCCCGGACCCGGATTACCTCTTGCCGCGCCGTCTGTATAAATGATGATTTTATCTTTGGTCATTGATATCCATTTCTTGGATTAAATGATGTGCTCCGGCAAATTTATCAATGATGAAAAGTACATACCTTATGTCTACACAGATGCTTCTCTGGAATTCAGGTTCATATATTATATCACCGCTCATAGACTCCCAGTTTCCGTCAAAATTCAGACCTATTAATTCGCCCCTGGCATTTAATACGGGACTCCCGGAATTGCCGCCGGTAGTATCCAGGTTGGTGAGAAAACAAACCCTCATGGTGTTGTCACGGACGTAAGGCTGATAGTTCTTTTCCTCAAACAATTGTTTCAATTTTTCAGGTATGTGAAACTCCCTGTTTCCCGGGTCTTCTTTTTCCATGACACCGGCAAGGGTCGTGTAATATTCATAGCTGACGGCATCCCGGGCCTGGTAATCACATACAGTACCGTAGCTCAGCCGGAGGGATGAGTTGGCATCAGGGTAGAAGACAGAGTCAGGATACATTTTACGCAGGGCATTAATGTAGTTCCGCCTGGCAGTAATGTAACGGTCATCAAGTTCCTCATATTCATCCAGGATCTGCCGGTATGTCTGGTACATGGAAAAAGATCCCATAAAAGCAGGATCCTTCAATAGTTTTTTGAATTTAGGTTTCTTTGTGAATTTTTCGAACCTGGATGGGTCGGTAAAAATGGATTTCCTGTAAAGATGATCGATGTATTTGATAATATCCCCACCAAAATCCCCGTGAATGGTGCTGAAAAGTCCTGGATAATAAAGCGGTTCAACATTCAGGGCATACGATTGCATCATGGCAGATGCAATTTTCTGATCGGTTTGGGGATTATAATTACGAAAAAAATCGGTGCCCCGGTTTTCCATCCGGTTCACTAATACATTTATTTCCTGCTGCTCAGAGGAATAACCCAACTCCTGGAAAAAAAATGGAAAGGCGACTGTAGCAAAGTCGAAGATCTCAACTGCTTTATGCAGCAGGAACATCTCTTCCAGGTAGCTCAGCGCATTTTCCATCATGGTCCTTTCGGATATTACCGAATTAATTTCCGTTAGGACATCTCCGTAAGCTTCTTCTCTTGCAGAATCTCCACTGACCCATTGAGTAAACTGATCTTCCTGTGATTTTCTTTTCCCGATCACATCCAGTTTGTCGAAGGACAGGTTCTGTCCAATGGAATACTTGTAATAATTACTCAGCCTTGAATATTTGGCAGTGTATTGAATTCTTACCCTGTCACTTTCTTTCATATCCTCCATCATAATATCCAGGACCTCTCCACGGATCTTGATCCGGTTCCTGTTTTCGATCTCTTTTATCTCCCTGATCCCGGAGGATGTGGCATACCTGTTCGTTTGGCCAGGAAAACCCATGACCATGGAAAAATCATCCTGCTCATAACCTGAAAGGGAAATGGGCAGCCACTTCACTGGTTTATAAGGGATATTGTCCGGTGCAAATTCAGCGGGGGTCCCATCGGGACCGGTATAAATCCTCATCAGACAGAAATCTGCATTATGACGGGGCCATTCCCAATTATCCTTGTCACCTCCAAAACGGCCTATGGATTCTGGAGGTGCCCCAACGAG
>JAZGGT010000533.1:0-12489 GCA_036480555.1 Bacteroidales bacterium
ACGATTCACAGAATGCCTATAAAAGCGGGATGACCTTCCTGGATTACCGGCTCTATGCATATAATTTCCTTAAGAAAGCATACAGGGATATACTGCCAAGGGCCGGACAGGTGTTTGATGTCCGTTATGTGAATACACCTTTTAACGACGAGCAGCTCGGGTCGACATTGGCCGGGACAGCGGTATTTTATTTTCCGGGCCTGTTCAGGCACCAGACCCTGAAAATCCTTGGTGGGGCACAAAAACAAAAGCCGGGAAAATTCCTGATGGGAAACCTGGTCAACATGCCGCGGGGGATTGAAAACCATACTGCTGTGGGACTCCAGAAAATAAGCTTTGATTATGTCTTTCCCATGTTTTACCCTGATTGGAACATTTGGCGGGCTGCGTATTTCAAACGGTTCAGGGGAGCTGTTTTCTATGACCATGCATGGGGACAGGATGTGTACATAGGGCATAGCGAAGATGGTCCGGTTGACCAGGATTTCCAATCCCTCGGCCTTGAATTGACCACAGATGTTCACCTGGCACAGTTCCTCTTTCCGTTTAATATTGGAGGGAGGGTGATCTACTTGCCTGATACCAGAGAAACCAGGGCGGAATTCATTTTTTCCATCGATCTGAACCAGTTTTAGAATGAAGGCCTATTTCTTAATCACCGCTGGTAAAATCATGCTTCACGGTAAAATATCCCGGATAATTAATTTCCATGGCACCAACCAGGATGGTTGGTTTTATTTTTATACTTACCCTGGTGGGACGATTTCCGGCATCGGCCAGGTTCAGCCCGAAATTCACCAATGCCTGCCTGGAATCTTTCTTCAGTATATCTATCAAATCGGTACTGAGTCTCAAGGGGATGGTTGTGATACCGCCATTGGCAGGGATCTCGATTCGCCTGTCGAGTTGACCCCGTGCTACTTCCACATCATCAATAAAGGCTAAATATTCCAGGCCGTTCAGGGCGGCCATGGCTGGATTGGGATTACGGACTTCTACATTCAGTGTAAAGGACAGCGGAAGGTCGCCTCTCAGGAAGGATGAACTGATAATACCCATATCAACAAAATTCAAATCGGTGAAACTACGGATATTGCTGATATCTACCCCTGCAATTTCAGGATCTTCGAGGGTGGTCACCCGGAATTCACATTTACCCAGGGTAGATATCTCTTTGAGAAAATTACAGGAATTTTCAGATATGGCGGCCAATAATACCATTGGGATAATAATGGATACGCGGGAGATATTTTTTATCATCATAAGCTTTGGTTATTGCAGACTAGATTTGATGTTTTACTCGTTCAATAATTGCTAAAATAAGTAAAGATTTACTATTATTGATTGCCCTAAATGGCGGCAATGAAATTTAACAACTCGGCTTTTCGGGAAAAAATGCAGGAATGGATGCAGGAAAATGCCACTGGCATACTCGGGACCGTTGCTTTCCACATGGTCCTGGCCGTCATTTTCCTGGTCATTAAGATCTCATCCGAGAAGTCCTATCTCGACAGCATCATATTTTTTGATATCGAAGAAGAATTTATAAACGAACAGATCGAAGAAGAAATGCCTGATCCGGAGTTTGACCAGCGGCTGGCCGATTACCTTGAGCAGGCAAGGTCAAATGTCCCCGTTAACCTGGCACGGAATGTGGATGAGGAGATCAGCACAGAGAAGTATGTCAAGGAACTGGAGCAGGAAATGAATGAAAACCGCCCGGAATCCTGGGAGGAAATGCAGGAAAGGTTAAAGGAACTTGAAGAAATTTCACAGGAAGAGCTGATCATGGAAGCAAAAGAGGATGTCCCCCCGCAGGAAAGTGAACCTTATACCGGACCTACAAATATCTATTATTCACTGGAAAACCGTTACCATCTGCGCCTGCCCGTACCTGTATATAAATGTGAGGGATCAGGATTGATGGAGGTCACAATTGTGGTGGATCAGAAGGGAAGGGTTGTCCATGCAGAAGTAGACCAGCGGGGTGCCAGTACAAATGAGATCTGCCTGGCGGAAGCAGCAAAAAAAGCTGCCCTCAGGACCCGGTTTAATGCAGATTTTAAGGCTGAAACCAGGCAGGTGGGAACCATAACTTACCATTTTATTTCGCAGTGATCAGTAGATCTTTTTCACTGTGCTGATAATCTCCTTATGGTCTATGTCATTCATACAACGGAAATGCCCCTTGGGACATTTCTTTTTGCCAATCTTTGTGCAGGGCCTGCAGGGAAGTCCCACAACTTCGAATATCTTTGATGCCCTGTCCGGCAAATAAGGATACATACCGAATTCAGGGATGGTATGGCCCCAGACCGACAGGATCTTTTTATGGAAAGCAGCTGCAATATGCATCAGTCCGGTATCAGGTGTTATTACCACCCGGCTTTGCCTGATCAGGGAAGCAGATTGATTGATATTGTACTGGCCACAGGTATTCAGGACCTGATCACCCGTCTGTTTATCTATCTCCCTGCCCATCACCCCTTCCCGTTTGCCACCCAGCAGGATGACCGGCAGGTCAAGTTCCCTGCATATATTTATCATCTTCTCGCCAGGCATCTGTTTGGTCCCGTGCATCGCACCGACTACAAGTGCAATGTACCCGGACCGGAATGATTCGGGAAGGCTGGAGAGTGCGACCTCGTCTTCCGGAGGGATGAAATAATCCAGTCCTTTTCCATCATTTGTAACATCAAACAACCTGGTCGTTTCCATGTAACGGTCCACTATATGTTTCTCCGGAAGCCGGTTGACCTTAAACCGGATCATAAGGAATTTAGCCAGGTTGATCTTATCCACGGTAAATGACATGATCTTCAAAGAGGATCTGACCCTCATGCTCCTGAAATTCCTGTGCAGGTCAAGGATATAATCGAATTGTTCCACTTTCAGGGACTGGAGCAGGGCATGCATGTTACCATCCAGGATATGGATTTTATCGATATAAGGATTTACCCTGATCAGGGGAAGAAATTCCTTTTTGGTAAGAAAATGTACCTCTGCCTCCCCTACCTGTTCTTTCAGGCAGCGTAAGACCGGTGTGGTAAGTACGATATCACCGATGGAACTAAAACGTATGACCAGGTATTTTACCAGACCTAAGGCTATTTATTGAGATTATTGATAAACATTAACAAAGCCAGCCAGTATTCATCTTTGCTTGGATTATCATCCCAGAGTGCCCGGGCCCCATGGACTCCAAGGGTATCTGGTCGAAAAAGGGTGTAGTCGTCTTCAGAAAAGGCTGTAAGCATTTGTTTCACATAGGGTTGTTCACGTTTTGTTACGGCTACAAAAAGCGGTTTGGAGCAGGTTTTCAGGCTGTCTTCCAACCTGAGATCCTTTCCGAAGTATTCACCCGGACTAAAGGCTATAACGGCCCGGACCTTTGGATGGTTTAAGCCCTCGATTAAGGCCAGTGAAGCAGAATAAGAACTGCCAAGCAGGATCACTTCTTTGGAATTAAGATCATGCGCATAATCAATGGCAGCCGACATATCTTCCATGGCATCCAGGAAGTTGACAGATTTTCCTGCTCCCCTTGCCCGGGAGGCTGTTTCATTATTGACATAATTGGCATTATCACCGGACCTCAGGTCAACAGCCAGGCAATTGTATCTGAGTTTCAGGAATTTTTCTGCAATGTCCCTGAATTCACCCCGGCTTGATCCAGCCTGGTGAAATAAAAGAACATAGGGATATTCCTCGTTAACCAGGTATTTATCGGCGGTTATCTCAAGACCGTCTCCCGAAGGAAAACTAACTTTTTCTTTGGTTCCCTGCTGTAACAATAGGGAGAGTAGCATTCCGGCAAGTAATAATTTCATCATCAAGTGTTATGGTTGATGAAACAATATACAAAAAACAAGCCATTATGATGATTCCGCCAGGATGATGATCTCGTTGTTCTTGACCTCGATCACACCTCCACCGATGGAAAATAATTCGGTATGATCCTTATCATCGATAATCTTCACTTCACCCTGCTCAAGTGTTGAAATGATAGGCGCATGATTTTTCAGGACCTGGAACGATCCTTTGCTGCCTGGCACCTGTACCAGTTTGACTTTACCTTCGTATATCCTGGTATCCGGTGTGATTATCTGGAGGTTCATATGGCTATGATTCTGCAAGCATTTTGTCTCCTTTGGCCATGGCATCTTCAATGGAACCAACCAGGTTGAAGGCCATCTCAGGATACTTATCAACTTCCCCGTCCATGATCATGTTGAATCCCTTGATGGTATCTTCTATGGAGACTGTACATCCGGGAATACCGGTAAATTGCTCGGCTACATGGAATGGCTGGGACAGAAAGCGCTGAACCCTTCTTGCCCGGTGTACTACAAGCTTATCCTCATCAGACAGTTCATCCATGCCAAGGATGGCAATAATATCCTGTAATTCTGTATAGCGCTGGAGCAATTCCTTTACGCGTTGAGACGTATTGTAATGTTCATCACCCACTACATCAGGTGAAAGGATCCTGGAGGTCGAATCAAGCGGGTCAACTGCAGGGTAAATTCCAAGCTCGGATATTTTCCTGCTGAGTACGGTTGTAGCATCCAGGTGTGAAAAGGTGGTTGCCGGAGCAGGGTCTGTCAGGTCGTCAGCCGGAACATAGATGGCCTGGACGGATGTAATGGAACCTCGTTTTGTAGAGGTGATCCTTTCCTGCATGATCCCCATCTCGGTTGCAAGTGTGGGCTGGTATCCAACAGCGGACGGCATCCGGCCCAGGAGGGCAGATACTTCTGATCCTGCCTGGGTGAACCGGAAGATATTATCCACAAAGAAAAGGATATCCCTTCCCCCGCTTTGCTCATCGCCGTCACGGAATGATTCCGCAACTGTCAGTCCGGATAAAGCAACTGTGGCACGCGCCCCGGGAGGTTCATTCATCTGTCCGAAAACCAGTGTAGCCTGTGATTCAGCCAGCTCCTTTTTATCTACCTTACTGAGATCCCAGCTTCCGGCTTCCATACTTTCTTCGAATTCCTTGCCGTATTTAATAACGCCTGATTCAATCATCTCACGAAGCAGGTCATTTCCTTCCCTGGTTCTTTCACCGACACCGGCAAATACAGACAGCCCTGAATATTGTTTGGCAATATTATTGATCAGTTCCATGATGATGACCGTCTTTCCCACGCCTGCGCCACCAAACAATCCAATTTTCCCCCCCTTGGAATATGGCTCAAGGAGATCGATCACTTTGATTCCTGTAAAAAAAACTTCTTTTTCAGTAGACAGATCTTCAAATTTGGGTGGCTGGTTATGAATTTCATATCCTCCTTTCATATCCAGTTTTTCCATCCCGTCAATGGCATCTCCGATCACGTTCAACAAGCGCCCTTTGATCTGATCGCCCACTGGCATCCTGATGGCAGATCCTGTGGCCTTCACTTCCATGCCTCTCTGCAAACCATCTGTAGAATCCATCGCGATGGTACGAATGGTATTTTCCCCGATATGTTGCTGGCATTCAATAATCAGGATGGAACCGTCGGGCCTTTTAATCTCAAGTGCATCATGGATTTGAGGGAGATCCTTCCCGTACTTTGCAAAACTGACATCCACAACCGGGCCAATTACCTGGACAATTTCTCCTTTTATTTGCGTCATTTAAATTAAAATTGAAGTGGTGATTCAGAGAGCACAAAGTTAACATTTTTGATTTAATGCATATGAAACATGTTTAGTAAACACCCGTATAAATTAATATTTTCTAATCAGTCTAATAACCATTCTATGAAGAATAAGCAGAAACTTGTATTAGCAGCGATATTTCTGTTCTTTGCATCCCTTTCTTACAGTCAGTTTACTCATGTGGGGGTGGCTGCAGGATACGGAACAGAAATCAAGGAACCCGGATTCGGGGCGTATGGAATATATTCCGTCAATGAAGAGATAAAGATCGTTCCAAACCTCATGTATTACCTGCCACACAAAGTCACCACTGATGACGGGACGCGAAAGTTTAGCTGGTGGACCATCAGCGTGGATGGAGATTACATCATAATCAACCAGGGAATGGTTCGGGTTTATGGTATTATGGGACTGACTTTCATGAGCATTACCGGCGAACAGGATGAGGTCATCAACGGACAGCCATTCGAGGATAAACTGACCATGCAGAAACTGGGATTCAATATCGGGGCCGGGATAAGGTTCCCCGTATCTGAATACATTGCCCCTTTCGCAGAGGTGAAATATACCCTGGGGGAAGCGGCTGATTTTCAATTCCAGAATGTGCCGGTTTCCCAATTCAGCCTGGTAGCCGGGATCATGTTCAGGATCAATGAGACCAAACCCAGAGGCCAGCAGGAGGATTAGCACAATCATTAATACAAGTCAAACCATGACCAAAAAAACCACCAGGCATTTCTTCCTTGCTTTTGTATTTTTAATCGTGATCTCAACAAGCACAAAGGCACAGTTTACCAGGGTTGGCGGGGGACTAACCTTCAGTCAGGGGGTAGACAATATCACCTATAAAACCGGGAACCCGGGATTTAATGCCAGGGGCGTATTCGACCTTGCGGACCGTTTCTGGGCTGTGCCATCATTGACATTTTATGTGCCCAAGAGCAGAACAAGCAGCGCAGGGGACAAACAAACAACATGGTTTTTCTGCTTTGACGGGGACGTCACCTTTACACTGGCGACTGAAAAGACACTTCTGTTCTATGCACTCGCGGGTTTTAATATTACCAATCTGTACAGTGGATTCAAATCGGATAATCCGGAACTTGAAAGTTCCTATGAGGTTGTACCGGGACTGAATATAGGGACCGGCATTGAAATGATAGTAGCTGAGGATATCAATGCATTCACACAGATCAAATATGTTGTGGGGAAATACCAGCATCTGGTAATCTCCATCGGGGTACACTATTATATCAGCGGACGGCGTTTTAGAAAATGGTAACAGGGATTTTTTATATCTTTAATACATTATTAATTTTACTCAAAATCAGATAAAATGGGTTTATTCGGGGCAATGCAGGCGACTTCACAAATCGAAGCAGAAGAAGCTGCACTCATCAAGGAATACAGTGATTTCCGCGCATATAAGAAGTCTGAGGAACTGAAGCGGGTCGAGGAACTCGACCGGCTTGTCAAATCTGGGGAGTTTACCAGTAAAGTCAAGGAAATCAAGGCCCGTAAGTTCAGGGATACTGAACAGTACAGAAAGGAGCAGGAATATTTGGCCCTTAAAAAATCGAAAGACATCAAGGGGTATTTAAAGCTGAAAGGTTCCAGTGAGCTTTCAGAATATAAACAGACGGGTAAATCGGCCGAATTGGAAAAATACAATGAACTGGATGCTTTTATAAAGACCAGGGAATTTTTGGATGCAAGGCAGTCGGACAAGAAGAAGTTTAAAAGTTCGGAGGCTTTTCAGAAGCAAAGGCAATACAAGGAGTTAAAGAAGTCCTCCATGCTGAGGAAATACTTTAAGCTCAAAACATCCCCGAAAATGAAGACCTATATCCAAGTCAAAGGATCCGACCGGCTCAAGAGGCTGGAAGAACTGAAACAATATGTCAATACTGATGAATTCAGGAAGGTAAAGGAATACATGGCCCTGAAACCTCAGCAGAAATATGAACAATCGGATGACTATAAGCTGGAGCAGGAATACCTGACACTGAAAAAATCAGAAAAACTGTTATGGTTCCGAAAGCTGCAGAAGAAGAATGAATTCGACAAATTGAAGGAATGGGAACTGACCTTCGAAGATGATTTTACAGAAGGAACACTTGATACGAAAAAGTGGATGACGAATTATTACTGGGGAGAAACCCTGCTGAAAGACACTTATGCCCTGCCCGGGGATAAACATTTTTATACCAGTGGGAAGAATCTTGAAATTGCTGACAGCGTATTGAAAATCGTCACCCGCAAGGAAACAACCACCGGTAAGGTCTGGAATCCTCTCCAGGGTTTTCTTACCCAGGATTTTGATTATACATCGGGACTCATATCGACCGGAAAAAGTTTCCGTCAGAAATATGGTAAGGTAAGGGCCAAAATCAGGATGAGCCATGCACCTGTACGCCAGGCCATATGGATGGTCGCCGAAACAATACTTCCCCAGGTGGATGTTGCAAAAATGGAACAGGGGAAACTTTATTACGGGAATTTCTGGGGGAATATCGCAGAAAAAGGTGGCGTGAATAAAAAAATTCGCAAAAAAACAGCCGAAAAATATACCAGTGACTATTTCATCTATTCCATTGAATGGACCCCTGAAAAGCTGGTTTGGAAGATCAATAACAAGCCGGTGTTGACACAAACCAGGGGTATTCCCAGCGAACCCATGTACCTGGTAATCAGTGCCGGTGTTACCAACGGAGTGACCGAGCACCAGCTGCCGGCAAAAATGGAAATAGACTGGGTAAAGATCTATCAGAAAGCGGAACAATAGCTTTTGCTTCCTGGAATTACCTGCCAGCGAAAACTGCTTTTATTCTTAAGCAGGATTCATTCGTATCTCAGGGACTCAGCAGGATTGACATTGGCTGACCTGATTGTATGGTAGCTGACGGTGGCAGCGGTAATAGCCAGCATGATCAATCCGGCTAACACGAAGGATATCCAGTTGATTTCGGTCCGGTAAACCAAAGATTCAAGCCATCTATTCGCCAGGTACAAGGAAACTGCTGACGCAATCAATATGGCAACCAGGATCAGCTGTAAATATTCCCTTAGCATGAGCCTGACAATGCCAGGTACATTTGCACCATGAACCTTTCGCAGGCCTATTTCCCTGGTGCGCATTTCGCTTGTGAAAGAGGTCAGGCCGAAGAGTCCCAGGCAGGCAATTACAATGGTCAGGATGCTGAAGAAGGTATAGACTGTACCCCGTTTTTCATCGGCTTCGAATTGTTCACTGAAATCTTCATCCAGGAATGAGTAATCGAAAGGGAAATCCGGGTATTGTGCTGTCCATTGTTCCTTGATATAATCAATCGTTGAGCTCATCTCCCGGCCTGAAACCTTTACAAAAACCGAATAACAATATTTCGGGTGATAAAATAACATCAGGTCCTCCATCACATTGTACAGTCCGGACTGATGATAATCGGCGATCAGTCCCACTACCGTTGATATGGTACTTGAATCCCCGGAAGCGTCGACCTTCTTCCCGATGGGATTATCCCAGTTCAGCCTTTCAGCCAGGGTCTGGTTGATAATCACACCGGTGGCCGTATCCCCGGGGAATTCCTCGGAGAATCCCCTACCCTCAATCAGCTTGATGCCTACAGCATCAATAAAATCATGGTCAACATGGAAATTGTTGATCCCCCTAGTAACCATTCCTTCCGGGGTTTCAACCCTCAAGACGTGTTTCATTGTTCCCCGGCCGATGGTTGCACTGGCAACACCGACATGAAGTATATTCGGGCTGGCCTTCAGGTTCTGTTTCAAAACGGGTAGTTTGTCCCTCATCTCCTGGGTTGTCAGGGACAAGGTGATGACATTCTCCTTGTCGAATCCCAGATCCTTGTTCTTTAAATAGTTGATCTGGTCATAAATGATCCAGGTACTGATCACCAGGATGGTGGATAAGGTAAATTGTACCACCACCAGGACTTTCCTTATATTCAGGTTGGAACCTCCGAAACTGAGCTGACCCTTCAGGACCTTCACCGGGTTAAAAGAGGAAAGGAAAAAGGCCGGATAACTTCCTGCCAGAAGCCCGGTTACCAGTACCACAACAAGCAGGCTTATAAGGATAAGCGGGGTGAACAGGTATTCGGGACCAATGGATTTACCGGCAATATTGTTGAAGGCGGGGAGCAGGAGGGATACAAATATGATACTGATCAGGAGGGCGAGTAGGGTAAATATAAAGGATTCAACCAGAAACTGCCTGATAAGGGACCTTCGCGAAGAACCTGCCACCTTGCGGATACCTATCTCTTTTGAGCGTTTTGTTGACCGTGCAGTGGCAAGGTTCATATAGTTCATGCTGGCAATTAATAGCATCAGTGCAATGATGGCGAAAAAAAAACGTACATAGCTGATGTTCCCTACCGGGACAGGTTCTCCCTGGAAATCAGAATGCAGGTGTATCCAGGTAATGGGAAGGACGTCAAGGATTACGTTCCAGCCATATCGGTCCAAGATATCGGCCATATGGTTGGTGTACAACTCCGGCAGCTTGGCCTTGAACACCTCATGATCAAATCCTGCTTGCAGCAGAACATAGGTATAGATATAAAAAGCTGCCCAGCTCCAGCTGGCCCTGTATTCAGGAAGGGTATTCCGGGAGATGAGGGCGTTGAACTTATAATTGGTATTATGAGGTAGATCTTCAATCAATCCTGTAACATTAAAGCTCCGGTCGTCTTCTCTTTTGAGCTCTTTTCCCATAGGACTCTCGCTGCCAAAATACCGGTCTGAAAAGGACCGTGTCAATACAATGCTTCTGGGTTCTTTAAGAGCCGATTCCGGATCACCTTCTATCCATTCATAGTCGAAAACATTGAACAGGTTTGAATCAGCATAGGATACGTCCTCCTCAAAAAATTTATTATCTCCATACTGGTAAAGATGCCGTTGTGCTGGTATGAACCTGGTCGCTTCTTCCACTTCAGGGTAATCTGTCATCAATTGGGGAGCCAGTGGTACCGGGGTAACAGCCCAGTTGAAGGCATCATCCGGTTCTGTGATACGGGAGCTTATCCTGAAGATACGATCCGATTTTTCATGGTAACGGTCGTAACTCAGATCATCAAATACGTAGAGAATAAGGATCAAACTTCCGGTGATACCAATGGTGAGCCCGATGATGTTTATCAGGCTGTAAGTTACATCCCGCCTGATATAACGGAGGGCAACCAGGATAAAGCTACGAAACATATTGAATCTGTTTTGTATATTGCAATACTTAACCCAACTAAGGTAAATCATTAATCAAATACACCATGACAAAAGTCTTAATAAATGTTCATTCACTCAGGCGAATTACCCTGATCTGTACAGCCCTTTCGATTATTTTACAGGTTGAAGCCCAGGATAGGGTAACCGGCCGGACTTTTGCCACCAGGTCTGAGGTAATTGCAGCACATGGCATGGCTGCTACCAGCCAGCCCCTGGCCACACAGGTTTGCCTGGATATCCTTAAGCAGGGCGGGAATGCCATTGATGCAGCTATTGCCGGGAATGCGATGCTCGGACTGGTGGAACCAGTGAGCAATGGGATAGGGGGAGACCTGTTTGCCATCATCTGGGATGCGAAAACCGAAAAACTGTATGGATTGAATGCTTCGGGCCGTTCACCGAAATCCCTGACCCTGGAATATTTTAAGGATCAGGGATATTCATCTATCCCGCCATACGGACCATTGCCGGTATCTGTCCCAGGATGTGTCGACGGATGGTTTGAAATGCATGAAAGATTCGGAACACTTGATATGACGAAGGTCCTGGGACCGGCCATAACATATGCCCGTGAAGGATTTCCGGTATCTGAGCTGATCGCTTACTACATGGCAAGATCAACCCGGCTGATGCAATACCCGGGCTTTGAAGAAACCTATATGCCCGGAGGGAAAACACCTGCCAAAGGCGAGATCTTTAAAAATCCTTACCTGGCCAATACCCTTGAAAAGATTGCAGAAGGTGGGAGGGATGCATTCTACAGGGGTGATATTGCCAGGACCATTGCCAGGTATATGAAAGACCAGGAAGGATTCTTAACCTATGAAGATATGGCGGATCATCATTCCGAATGGGTAGATCCAGTTTCGACAAATTACCGTGGGTATGATCTCTGGGAACTACCGCCTAACGGACAGGGCATTGCCGCACTGCAGATCCTGAATATCCTCGAAGGGTATGATATAGCTGCCATGGGATTTGGCAGCAAGGAGTACATTCATGCATTTGTTGAAGCCAAGAAACTTGCCTATGAGGACAGGGCAAAATATTATGCAGATCCAGCTTTCAATGACATACCGGTTGAACACCTGGTATCAAAAGAATATGCTGCAGAAAGAAGGGCCCTGATCGATCCGGACAGGGCAGCCCGAACCTATCCGGCAGGGGAATTTGAACATGGGAATACCATTTATATGACAGTGGCTGACCGGCATGGGAATATGGTTTCCCTGATCCAGAGCAATTTCCGGGGCATGGGCAGTGGGATGACCCCGTATGAACTTGGATTTATTTTGCAGGACAGGGGAGAACTGTTCAGCCTGGAAGAAGGGCACTTCAATTGCTATGCCCCGGGGAAGCGGCCTTTCCATACCATCATTCCTGCTTTTGTGACAAGGGATGGAAGACCCTATATGAGTTTTGGTGTAATGGGCGGGAGTATGCAACCCCAGGGACATGTACAGATCCTGGTCAACATGGTCGATTTTGGCATGAATCTCCAGGAGGCTGGGGATGCCCCGAGAATACGGCATGGAGGTTCATCACAACCTACCGGTGGTGAAATGTTGGATGGCGGGACTCTTTACCTGG
>JAZGGT010000534.1:0-5305 GCA_036480555.1 Bacteroidales bacterium
GCAAGCTAAACATCCGGCTGCAGCCATTTGAATCCATGCTAATCGTGCTTGAGGAAACTGACAGAGGAGTGCAAAGAGAACAAATCTACCCCGATGAGAATTCAGGAGTAAGTCTTGGTGAAAATTGGCATCTGGATTTCCACCCCGTCAGGGATGAAAACTTCAGCATAACAACAGACAGGCTGTTTGAATATGGCAATCATGAAGACAGGCGTATTTCCACTTTTGCCGGCCGTGTATCCTATCAAACCACCTTTGAACTGAAGGAGACCGGCTGGGCATTCCTGGATCTGGGCATCGAAAAACACGTCACTGAAGTGAAGCTTAATGGAGAAAAGCTCGGAGTGAAATGGTGGGGCAGGCATCTTTATCACATTGCCCCGGGTATATTAAAAGATGGAGAGAACCAGCTCGAGATTATTTATACCACCATCCTGGCAAACTATGCCAATTCACTGACCGGGAATGAAGTTGCCAGGCGGTGGATTAAGCTTGAGGAGCCAGACCCTATGGGATTGACAGGGGAGGTCAGGCTGTTAAAGTCAATGTAAAGTGGGTTCAAAACAGTGGACCGGATCCCAAACGTATAGGCTTAAAATAACAGTTGCTGCATATGAATGCAGCAACCGCTAAACCTAACCTAAAATCCTATTCTAAATCAACCATCCCGGAATGGGATCCATGCCGGATTACAATATCAAATTTATTCCAAAAATGGCATATTGTCAATAGGCAGAATCAATTTTATTCACAAATTTTTCAACAAATTTTCTGCAGCAACTTACAAGGCCTGTACAAGCAGGTGATACGCCCTGCCCTTTTCAATTTTTATTGGGAATCCGCTCTTTAAGATCTTCCCTTCTAATACTTCTGCACGATTATCACCGATGAACTCGAGCCTGTATTCCGTATCGTCTGAAACCACGAACCACTCAGGGAACTGGTTGATCCGGGGATAATCGAGAGGAAGATTCATATTGACCTTTGAGCGGCTAAAATCAAATTTAATGACGCCATCCCAATCATCCTCTGCCTGGAGGCTGATATATAATTTGTCATCCTGAAGTGAGGCACCAAAAATGACATCTTCCCGCCAGGGCTGGAGAGTAAGTCCCTGGGTTTTCCACAGACAGTACATTATGCTTGTACGGGCAAAATTGCCATCTCCATGCCAGCCTTCAATGATTCCAGAATCCTTCCATTTCAGGGCCTTCTCCCTGTGACTCGAATCCTGCATGGACCACATGATAGCGATCTCAGAATCTATCCAGTCCCGCGAGATGTCTACCTGCTCCCTGTTAAATAAATTCAACCCACTTTCAACAGCATCAGCATAACCATCCGCACTGCCACCTTCCCAGTCAAAGGCCTTGTAATGATCTATGTTTTCAAGTGCATGGAGTACGGCCTCGCGGTATTTATCCACCCCATCTATCATATAGACTGTGTAATATCCATTATAGGTATATCCCCAGGTGTCAGCAATACCATTATTGATGATCTCACCTGAAAGGGGATTGATAACATTATAAAACAACCCATGCTCATTTATCCCTACCTCAAGTATCCTGTCCAGCATTTCATATAAGGGTTCCTGGTAGGCCTCTTTCTTTTCCGGCCTGGCAAAGGATACCATGCAATATAACTCAGATAGTCCCGATACAATCTCACATCCATGATCCCTCAGCCGCAATGACTCGAGATCACGTGTTGGATGCTGGTCCCCGAGCAAATAAAGATCCCCCAGCCGAACCGCCCAATCCAGGTATTTTTCGTCACCGGACATCCAGTAAATTCTTGATAATGCCTGAAGCATTTCCCCGTTGACTTCAACGTTCCGTGAAGGGATCCTGCCAAATTCAGTACTGACCGGGGCATAAGCCCAGATGTCATCCAGGATCTCTACCAGGCGCTCGTACCATGGTGAAAATCCCAGCCATTCGGTCAGGGGTAACAGGCCATCCTTAATGTACTCTGATGCACCAAAAATAACAGAGGCAGTATCGATTATTTCCTCTTCGAAGCCTTGTTTGATAAAAGAATATGTATCGGGCATTTTTCCCAGTCGTGACGTAACAGATGATTCAACAGCCAGCATATCATGCATGGTACCTTCGAAGATGCCGGGACTGGTGATGGAGGACGTCAGTACCATAAAAGGGTAGTTATCCGCCGCAGCATCCTTGGCATTCCAGATATGATCTGATTCATAGAGGTTTCTGGGAATTAAACCGGTCAGGCTGTCTGCATGGTCTAGCCATGAGATCATGTAATTATTGCATCGCCTGAATCCTTCATTGGCCAGGACCCCGTTCTGATGTGCTGACTCGAATACCAGTTCCCGGGATCCCTTTTCACGTGAACAGCTTATACAGACGATAAGCAGAAGAACTAAAAACTTTACATTTTTTTGATTCATATTATGGTGATTTTGGCTGATCATCGGGCATCAGCATTGATTTCATTAATATCCCAGTCCAACGCTTCCTCGAGCATGAAGAAATGTCCCAGCAGGCTCCAGCCCCGGAAGTGCTCCAGTCCCATTCCCTCCCCGGTTTCAGAATTATAATATTCACGGTTTCCTGCCTTTTCTATCAATTCAACAGTACGCCTGGCCAGGGAGGAGGCTATTCCCTCGTATCCATACCATTTCAGTCCATGATAAATCATATAATTGACAGGGATCCAGGTATTCGCACGCCAGCTGCAACCCATATCCCCCGGTTGTACCTTGGTGCTATACCCGATTTCGGATTTTGAAAGGGCTGAAACAGGGTAGGGGGACCAGAATTCCCTGGGATTGGTCAGGTAACGAGTAACCATGGCATTTGCCTGGGATTCCGTGGCCACACCGGCCCACATGGCAGTGAATGCGGCTACCGACCTGACGGGGATCTTCCATTGTCCGGCAGACTGCTCATTCATCCGGGCACCCACCCATAGCGATTTTGCAATGGGCTGATCCTTGTCCTTTTTCCGGTCATAATAGAATCCATCGTCTTCATCCCATAACTCTTCCCTGATCCGGGTTTTTCTCTGAGCTGAGATCACACGGTACTGATTGGCAAGCTTCTGTTTACCTGCCAGTTCGGCTAGTCTGGCAAAGGCCAGTGTTTCGCGTACCAGGTATGAATTCAGGTCCACCCCCTCACAATTCCGGTCGAGCCAGTAACCTGCCCTTTCATGCTGGTTGTCCATCCCGGTATGGGGAGCGCTCATCCATTCACTCAGGCCATTTTTATTCTCATCCATATCATTCAACCAGAAATCAATGTATTTCTGCAGTTTTGGAAAGTATTCTCCACCGGTGATCCAGTCCAGTTCCCCGTATGCCCTGTACACCAGTAATGCGATCTGGGCGAGAAAGGGCTTGACATGTTCCGTATCATGCCATTCATTGCCGGGGACAGACCGGGCTATGAAACCATTCTCCCGCTGGTTCTGCAGAAAAATGATCACCCCGTTCCTGATGTAATCAGATGGCCAGCCCATATAGATCTGCAGGATGGCCCCAAAGTACTGGTCCCAGTCATACAAGGTCTTAATTTCATGACCGGTAAAATATTTAAGTCCCGATACATCTTCCAGGAGGATCCCATTTTGCATCAGCGAATCAATGCTTTCAAGACTCTTCCGGTACTCCTTAAGTTGCGGGTCAGTAGCCAGTGTCTGCGAATAAAGGCAATGGCAGGCAAGCAATCCGGCTATTATTACAAATGGCTTATTCAAGGAACAAAGATACCGACAATAATTTGACTGGACCGATCAAACCTGATTTTAACAGCGGTGATTCTTTCGTATAGAAAGCATGTGTCGTGAAAGTATAACGGCCACTGGTCCTGGTTTTTCCTTCAAGCAACCATACCGGCCATTGGCCGTCTTTCACACCGTCATCCGGCAGGTATTCATCACCAATGAGCCGGTTGGGCCAGAGATTGGCCACCTGGATCTCCAACTGGTTTTCTCCTGGCTTAAGCCCTTCCGTAATATTGATATGCCAGGGGGCAGTCCAGACCACTCCCAGGTCCTTTCCATTCAATATGACCCTGGCCAGATTATTTACCTCGCCCAGGTTCAGATATACCCGGGAATTATCACCTGTATCCATGGATGCCGGCAGGTCAAATGTTTTATGATAGGACGCGATCCCTGAATAATACCTGATGCCTTTCTCAGGCCTTGAGGTCCAGTCCACCAGATCCTCAAAAGCTGCTTTCTCAGGTCCTCCCCATTCCGGATCAAATGAAACCTCCCAGGGTCCTTCCAATTCCAATGAGGATTTCAATTCCGGGAAATTGCGTGCAGGCATATTCTCTGAATTATCCGATTTTGAGGCCTCCGTGAACACGACAAAAAAACTCTGATAAGCATCAAATGCCATGGGAATTGTGGTAAGACCATCTTTCCGGCTGAAATCAGGGAGTGGTCTGGTTTCCCCGGTCACTGGGTCCCAGAGTTTGGGTTTTCCATTGACGACACGGAAGGCACAATCATCCAGTACCTGCTGATTGGTGCGATTGGCCACAAAGTATATGTTGGTTTCCCCGAGATCACGATGGGTATAACGCAGGGCACCGGAAGATTGAAAATCTTTTACTACTCCCAATTTACTTAACAGGGATGATGTCGCTTTATACCGGGGGTATAGTTCATCCCCGTTGATTTCTGCCAATGCTCCACCACGGAAGATCCTGCCTTTTCCATAAGACCGCTCCAAAACCTCGGCAGGGGTATCCAATCCACCCCAAATATCCATGGCCAGATCCTGTACGATCCTGTCACAATCAGGATAGTTAACTAGACTTGGTGATCTTTTTGGTGGATTACCAACCAACACTGCCCCTTCTTTGACCAGGGAACCTATCTTTTCAAGCAGTTCCGGGGTCATGGTTTCAAATGAGGAGAGAACCATGATTTCATATGATGCTCCTCCGGGGAAAACAATTTTGTTATCCTTTACTGATGCATGCGCCATCAACATGAGCGGGGAGCATCCGTCGAAGTTATATCCTCTGCGGTCCGGGATGGTATCACTGTCTGTAAGGGCAGATTTTGGGGGGCGGAATATATGAGGGGCTCCTTCCGGGGTGATATACAATATGTCTGCTACTGCTTTTCCCTGTTGCAAGATATGCTGGCAGCGGGTGATGTACCGGTGGTAGGCTGGCGCCATGGACCACCAGGTTTGTCCCCTGTCCCAATGTACTCCATGCACTCCCATCGTCATACCGGGGCGATGCTCATCACCGAGTGGTTTATGGGCAAAAGTATGGTAAACAAAACGATTCACCCCTAAAGCCAATGC
>JAZGGT010000535.1:0-2533 GCA_036480555.1 Bacteroidales bacterium
CAGGAAGAAATTGCAAAAGCGATGGAGGAATTTGAGGATGGTTCCCACAAACTAAGCGAGGAGGAATTCCAGCAGGCCATGAAGGCTATGGAACTTGCAATGGCTGATGTGAAGGAAGAAATGATGATGATCGAAAAAGAAGATATGCAGAAGATAATGGATGAGGCATTAAAGTCTGTGCAGGAAATTGATTATGACAAGATCCAGAAGGAAATTGAGGAAGCCATGAAAGAAATAAATGAGATTGACTTTGCAAAAATTGAAAAGGAAATGCAGGCCGCCATGCAAAACATGGAACAGCACAAAGTTGACCTGGATAAGGAGAAAAAGAATATAGACGAAATGATAAGAGAGCTGGAGAAACTGGAACTGGATAGTAAATAATCACCAGGCTATCATCATGTGGTTCAGGGGGCCAGCCATTGCTTGATATCATCTCCAACCAATCCCTGATAGACAATCACCCTATACTTCAGGCGAAGCGGTTTTTCCGGCGGGATCATTACCGGTAATCGCCCGGGATACATGGCATTCTGCATGCTTTTTTCCGTCCGGATGATCCAGGGCTGGGGATGACCGGGATTATCGGGATGGGATATCATGATCACGCCTTCGCCCGACAACTCTTCATCCCAGTTACCGATGATGTTCATCCAGGGACCGGCATCCAATGCTGTGTTTTGGGCTTCCACGCTGCCCGATGCATTTTTAAATGACAGGCCATCACCCGGATCAAGCCTGATGGAAAAACCTCCATAACCCTTATCATCTTCCGAACCTCCAATGAACAGGCTGTCTTCAAGGGCTGTGATTTGGATTGAGAAGTCCAGTACGCGGAAATTATCTTCAGCCGGATGTACCTTAAAGGAGATATCTTCCCGGGCAAATGCTTTTTTTACTCCCTTTTTATCAAGCCACAAAGGGGATTTCCATAAAACGCTCGCAGCAATGACACAGGAATCTCTATGCTTTTGCACATTGGTCCATGTAATATCCCATTCAAAATCAACATTTATCCAGGCATCCCCAATTCTTTTGGTTCCAATATAAATCTGATGCCAGGCCCAGTATACACCTCTCTGATGAAGATGGTCAGTATGTGTATCGAGAGGAAAATCCTCTGTCAGGATCTGTTCATTTACACCATAGAGCGGATGAATGTAATTGCAGCGTTCAGATTTACCCTGGTAAGATTTAGGGGCTTTCTGATAATAGAATACTTTTCTGCCATCCTCGGCCAGAAGAATACCGTTCTCATCTTCAGTGATTTCCCATCTTTGTGTGCAGGAGATGGTGAGTGCTAAAAGGCCCAGTAATGAGGTCAATCGGAATATATTCATCTTTTTCATGTATTCATTCAATTAGCCGGTTTTTTCAGCGGGTTCTGACCGGCCAGACTTGTCCTGAATAATAACGGATATGGCAGTGAACAATCCCAAAATCAGCAGCAAGGCAAGATCCATCCTGAGAAACCCGACCTTAGCCGGTATGATCTCGAGCAGGGAAGATATGAAAACTACAATGGCCACAGCAGTCAGTACCACTATCCATTTCGAAGGTGGCCGTTCCCGGAGTATGGCCGCCAGGATCATAGGAGCAGCCAGTGCAGTGCCTGCAAAACTAACCCTGGCGAGCATGACTAGCCTGTCGCTGGCAATGAGCGAAAAAACCAGGGCGGCAAGTGCAAAAAAGATAATACCAATCCGGGTCCTTGTCAAAGTTTTGTCCTTGATGGCAATGAGGGAACGCAACTCCGACCCCATCGCAAATATCTGTGAATCACTGGTGGACAAAGCTGCAGCAATCAGCCCTATTATCGCGGCGGCGGCTATAAAGCCTGGCTGGTCAAACAATAATACACCTGCCAGAAAATCTGCAGTATTACTATCGGGATACCTGACAGCACCATAAAAACCGATGAAAGCTGTAGGCAGGATGATCAGCATGGCAAAACAACCAACCGCAATGGCCAGCCGGTGAGTTGACCTGAGGTCCTTCATGATTACAAGCCTGGTGGAAAGCTGGGGCTGGGTTATCGGGATCATCACAATGACCAGCATGGATGCCAGCAGGAACTGAAAACTGAATAATCCATTTGGTCCCGGCACAGATAATAACCTGGCATCGATTCTTTCCACCTCTGTGAACATTTCTTTCATACTCCCGAAAGACTCGATACAACTCCATGCGATCACCCATACAATGATCAGCAATAAGGTGCCCTGCAATACATCAGCGAACATGATGGCTTTGAGTCCGCCCGTCTCACTGTATAACAACATCAGCAGGATCATGGCCAGGGCCCAGGCCCATATAGGAAAGAATCCCGGAAAAGCAGCATTGAGGAATATCGAGATTCCCCTTATCTGGATAGCTGTATAGGGGATCAGGAAAAGGAAAATGCAAATAAAATAGATGTAACCTGCCCACTTGTTCTGGTAGCTGTCCTGCAGTACCTGCGACATCCCGTGAAATCCCCGGGTGGCGACTTTTTTTCGTAAGTGGTAAGCAAAGAACAGTATGAAAAACACCA
>JAZGGT010000536.1:0-6975 GCA_036480555.1 Bacteroidales bacterium
CCTTCAAATGCCTGACTGCAATGTATCCGGCCACACCTATCAACGCGAAATCCTTTTTCATACCTTGCTTACCCCTCCGTTTTTCAATTCGTATTTTTCACCACTTTCGGGACATACGGTCAGGTTCTGTTCATTAAAATGGAGTCGGTGCCCGTATTCACTCATCCAACCCACCTGTTTCCCGGGATTTCCTACAACCAGGGCATAGGGCAGAACATCTTTGGTAACCACCGCACCTGCACCGATAAAACAAAATTCCCCCAGGGTATTCCCACAAATGATGGTGGCATTGGCGCCAATTGAAGCTCCTTTGCCAACCAGGGTTTTTACGTATGAACCTTTTCTCACAACGGCACTCCTGGGATTGACGATATTTGTAAAAACCATAGAAGGACCGAGAAAAACGTCATCTTCACAGATGACGCCAGTATAGATGGATATATTGTTCTGAACCTTTACGTTATTACCCAGGATGACATCATCGGAGACCAGTACGTTTTGTCCAAGATTACAGTTTTCCCCCAGTCTGGCACCGGACATGATGTGTGAGAAATGCCAGATGCGTGTACCCTTACCAATCTCACAGCCATCATCTATCACTGCTGTTTCATGTGCGAAAAATACCTTATCGTTCATTAATCATCCTGCTTTAAGAAGGTTCTAATATGATGGCAAATATATTCAATTTGTTCGGATTCCATTTCTGTGTGCATGGGGATGGAAAAAACAGTTCCGGAAAGTGATTCCGTTACCGGGAAATCCCCCAGGCGGTAACCAAGGTCTTTGTATGCATCCTGGAGGTGCAGAGGGAGGGGATAATAAATCATCACAGGAATTTCTTTGCTCTTGAGATAATCCCGTAACTGATCACGGTCTGCATCCTGGAGGATTAGTGTATACTGATGAAAAATATGGGTGGACCAGGGTACCCTTGAAGGGGGTGTTAACTGAGCGATATTCCTAAGCTCAGCATCATAAGTTTCCGCCACTTTTTGCCGGGCTACATGAAAGCTGTCGAGATATCTGAGCTTTACCCTGAGGATGGCTGCCTGCAGTGTATCCAGCCGGGAATTAACACCTATCTCATCATAATAGTACTTTGTCCTGGAACCATGGTTTACAATGGCTTGTATTTTATGATGCAAGGCTGCATCACGTGTTATTATGGCACCTCCGTCACCATAACAACCCAGGTTCTTGGAAGGAAAAAAAGAAACCGTGCCTATGTTCCCTATTGTTCCTGCTTTCTTTCTGCCACCATCCTGAAAAATATATTCAGTGCCCACTGCCTGGGCAGTATCTTCAATGACATATAATCCATGTTTACGTGAAATATCTTCGATACTTTCCATATGTGCACATTGTCCGAATAAATGCACCGGAATGATTGCTTTTGTTTTATTGGTGACCAACTGCTCTATCTGTCCCGGATCAATATTGAAGGAGCGTGGATCCACATCGGCCAGTACCGGGACCAGCCTCAGCAGTTTAATGATCTCAATGCTGGCAATAAAGGAAAAAGGAGTGGTGATTACCTCATCTCCGGGTTGAAGATCAAGTGCCATGAGGGCTACCTGAAGTGCGTCCGTTCCATTTGCACACGGGATTACATGTGGTACATCAAGATAGCTGGCAAACTCATCCCGAAAGGCTTTTACACTGGGACCATTAATGAAAGCCGTGGAATCCAGCACTTCCTGAATCGCCATGTCAATTTCATCCCTGAAACGGTCATATTGCCGTTTCAGATCGACCATTCTTATTGCTTCCATTGTAGGGGGACTAATGAACGTACGAAGATAATAAATAATGAAACAAAGTCTGGCAGGAATCCGTAAACCTGAATCAATTCAAGAGGATGTGGTAAAAAAAAATTGTAACTTTGTTTGACTGTACAGATGAAGATCAATTTGGATAAATATATCCGGGAGCTCTTGCTCCAACATGATTGTGTGATCCTACCAGGATTGGGAGGTTTTGTTGCCAATTACAAGCCGGCAGAATTTGATGGTTCCCAGAAGACAGCCCTTCCCCCTTCCAGGCAAATCCTTTTCAATCCGAATCTTGTCCATAACGACGGCCTGTTATTCGCCCATGTTTCCAAGGAGACAGACTATGGATATAAGGAGGTTCAAGCCATGGCGGAGGTATATTTTAAAACGATCAAATATGAGGTAGGGAAAGGCCTGAAATTTACGATTGAGGACCTTGGGTATTTCTTCTTTAACAAGGCACGGAAAATTGAATTTGAACAGGAATCAGCTGATAATTTGCTTCTTGCCTCATACGGCTTATCATATTTGAACTATAAGGAATTTGACAGGGTGCCTGGCAGGAGTGCTAAAAACTACCGGGCCCTTGATGATACAAATCCAGTTGTACGGCAACGAAGGATCAGGAGATGGATCTATACCGGAGCGGCCGCCTGTCTGCTTGCCAGCATGATCCTTATACCTGTAAAGATGGGATACCTGAACCTGTCCAGTTTTGACCTGAGCCCTGTTGACAGTTTCAGGAAAGAACAAGCGGTTCAGGAACTGCTGGTCTCACCTCCAGATACCGACACTCAATTGGCTGAGCCAGAAGCCGGGTCTGTAGAGCCAGAGGCTGAACCTGCCGTAATTGAAGCCACAACCGCTAAGACATACTTTACATCGGAAACAAGCTATCATATCATTGTTGGCAGTTTTAAAGGTATTGACAATGCACGGCAATTAAAGCAAAAGATGGTAGACGAAGGATATGAAGCAGAGATACTTACAGGAGAGAATTCCTTTTACCGGGTTTCAGCAAAACATTATCCCCTGAAGAAAGATGCTGTTACTGCCCTAGCCTCAATCCGTGATCAGCAGGCTTATAAATCCGCCTGGATCCTAAGCTTATAGAAAACCTTACAGAACAACGGATCCCTCACCTGTTATTTCTTCGGGGGTAACAAAAATCAGTTTTCCCTGTGCATCTTCAGCGAGCAGGACCATTCCATGCGAGACAATCCCCCTCAGTTTGCGGGGTGCGAGGTTGGCAAGGATACAAACCTGTTTACCTATGATATCCTCGGGTTTGAAATACCCGGCTATCCCGGATACAACTGTACGTTTATCAAGGCCGGTGTCTAGATCCAGTTTGATCAGTTTGTCCGTTTTGGGCACCTTCTCAGCAGCCAGAATTTTTGCTATCCGTATGTCCATTTTGCTGAAATCCTCATAGGAAACCTCATCCTTCAGGTCTGGTAATCCGGACTCCTTTGCCTCGTTCAGTTTTTTGCTGTTGGCCAGTTTATCAAGCTGGACCTGTATGGTATCATCCTCAATCTTGGCAAAGAGCAACTCCGGCTGGTTGATCTCATGTCTAACCGGCAAGAGGTCTTTTTTACCAATATCCTGCCATCCGATATCACCCGTGTTTAGGAATCCCTCAAGTTTTATTGCTGTGAACGGCAGAAAGGGTTTGATGATCCCGGCGATACTGGCCGTTATCTGCAGGGCAGTGTAAAGGATGTTTTTAACCCTTCCGGGATCATTTTTAAAATGTTTCCAGGGTTCCGTATCCGCCAGGTATTTGTTCCCGAGACGGGCAAGGTTCATGGCCTCTTTCAGGGCTTCCCGGAAGCGGAAATGATCCAGGTTGTCCTCCACGCGGTCACGATAACTTCTGATACAATCGAGCACCACGCTGTCATATTTTTCGAAATTTTCCGGTTCGGGGACCCTGCCATTGAAATATTTATGGGTCAGCACAAGTGCCCGGTGGACAAAGTTACCTAGGACGGCAACCAGCTCGTTATTGTTCCTTGCCTGGAAATCTTTCCAGGTAAAATCATTGTCCTTTGCTTCCGGGGCATTGGCGCAAAGCACATAGCGCAGGACATCCTGCTTCCCTTCAAACTCTTCCAGGTATTCATGCAGCCAGACAGCCCAGTTCCGGGAGGTGGAGATCTTGTCGTTCTCCAGGTTCAGGAATTCATTGGCCGGAACATTTTCAGGCAATACATAACTTCCTTCCGCCTTCAGCATGGCCGGGAAGATGATGCAATGAAAAACGATATTATCCTTCCCGATAAAGTGGATCATCCTGGTATCATCCCTTTTCCAGTAATCCGCCCATTTATCGGTCAGGTCCTTGGTGGCCGAAATATAGCCTATCGGCGCATCGAACCAAACATACAGCACCTTTCCTTTCACTCCCTCAATCGGCACCGGGATCCCCCAGTCCAGGTCCCGCGTCACAGCCCTTGCTTCGAGTCCGCCGTCAAGCCATGACTTGCACTGCCCATACACATTGGTCTTCCAATGCTTGTTTTCTTCCAGTATCCATTGTTTCAGGAAGCCCTCATATTTATCCAGGGGAAGATACCAGTGTGTTGTCTTTCTCCGGACAGGTACAGAACCGCTGATGGTTGATTTTGGATTGATCAGATCAGTCGCATTCAGTGAACTTCCGCAATTTTCACACTGGTCACCATAGGCCTGGTCGTGAGTGCATTTTGGGCAGGTACCCGTGATATACCTGTCTGCCAGGAACTGGCCTGCTTCCTCATCGAAGTATTGCTCTGTCTCCTTCTCCACGAATTCACCACGATCATACAGTGTTTTGAAAAATTCGGAAGCTGTCTGGTGATGGGTGGGATGGGATGTGCGATGGTAAATATCAAAGGTGATCCCAAAATCTTCAAAGGAATCCTTGTTCATCCTGTGGTACTGGTCGACGATTTGCTGGGGAGTGACACCTTCCTGCCTGGCCTTGATGGTAATGGGTACACCATGTTCATCGGAACCGCAAACAAAAATAATATCCTCTTTCTTCAGCCTAAGGTACCTGGAGTAAATGTCTGCCGGGATGTAAACACCTGCAAGGTGCCCGATATGAACTGGTCCATTGGCATATGGAAGGGCGGCTGTAATGAGATGGCGTTTGGCATTTTTCATATTTGTGATTGATAGAATTTGGTCGGGGTGCATAAAGACCAGACAAAGATAATGGTCATTTCCGAATATTTGATTAATTTAATACAATGATGCAATTGCCACCATATGTTAAGTCCGGTGACCTGGTAAGCATTGCTGCACCGGCCAGATGGGTTGATCCCGAAGACATTAAAAATTTCCTTTCAGTACTGGAACAGGAAGGGTTAAAAACTATGACAGGTTCCATTTATAACAGGCATCACCAGTTTGCCGGAGAGGACAAGGACCGGCTCGATGATCTTCAGCAGATGTTTGATCATCCTGATATCAAAGCCATCTTCTGTGCCCGCGGGGGATATGGGACCTTACGCCTGCTAAATAAAATTGACCTGAAGGGCTTTGCAGAACATCCCAAGTGGGTGGTTGGCTTCAGTGATATAACCGCCCTCCATGCCTACCTTCAGATGAGGATAGGGGTAGCCAGCATTCATGCCGCCATGCCCTATACATTAAGGGATGTGACAGATATTGAAAATCCTGCAGCGGCAAGCCTCTTCCGGATCCTGAAGGGAGAATTCCCTTCTTATACTGTCCCGGCTCATTCCCTGAACAGAAAGGGGAAGAGCAGTGGTATCCTGCTGGGAGGCAATCTTTCGGTGCTGTACAGCCTGACGGGTACACCCTTCCAGTTTCCGACCAGGGGGGCCATTCTTTTCCTGGAAGATGTGGATGAATACCTGTATCATATCGACCGGATGATGCAGAACCTGAAGCTGGCAGGTATGCTGGAGAACCTGGCAGGATTGGTTGTTGGCGGATTGACAGACATGCATGACAACGAGGTGCCTTTTGGGATGGATGCCGCTGAAATCATCCAGGCAGCGGTTGAGGAATTCGACTTCCCGGTATGTTTTGATTTTCCGGCAGGGCATGTGGAGGGGAATATGGCCATGGTACTGGGAAGGCAGGTATCCCTTGAAGTGACTGAGGACGGAAGCCATCTGACCTATATAGATTGACAGGACCAGGATCAATGGCTGAACACCTGGAAATAGGAAAAAAGGGAGAAGAACTGGCAGCCAGGTACCTGGAAGAAAACAAGTTTACCATCCTGGAGAGAAACTGGAGATACCGGCACAAAGAGATCGATATTATTGCCAGCCTGGAAGATAAAATCATCATTGTCGAAGTGAAGGTTAGAAAATTCATTGGTGGGGAGCGCCTGGAGGAGCATATCAACCGAAAGAAACAGCGTTACCTGATCAGCGCAGCCAATGCTTTCATGTTGAAAAGAAAACTCGACCATGGGGTCAGGTTTGACATCATTCTGTTGACGGGAGAATCAGGAGATTTCACCCTCGAGCATATTGAAGACGCTTTCAGTCCCTGGGATTAAATAGCATTACCCAAAAAGCATTGTTACCGGGAAATTTTACTGAAATAATTCCCATGGTTTTTGCACCGAGTGATTTGTCCGGCATCGTTGCGTTCAAATACCAGGGTTTCACCCAGTTCACCATCATCCCTGATCCTGCGAAAAATATCACCATCCACATGCTTAAATAATGTCATTGTTTTTGCCGGGGACTCAGAGGGTAATCCAAGCATAACAAGTTTGCCATACCAGGCAGACACTAAGAGTTCACTCTGCCAGGGCATGGGGTTATAATTCCCCGTGTACTCAAGCAGTTCAATTCCGATTTTTAGATCCTTTGGAGATTGCTTCTTTTCTGCAGCCTTTGCTTTTTTAAGTATTTCATGGATAGCGCTTGCATATTTTGCTGGAGTAGTGCCACTGGCATTAATCATTATCACATAAGCCCTTTTGTTATCTGGCAATATTCTGATGGATGATCTGTATCCGGGACAACTACCTCCGTGCCCCACAATTTTTCCCCCATCACTTCCTTTGGAGACAACAAAACCCAAGCCCCAGGTTGTATTCCAGTTTGGATCAGTCCAATGGACATTCTGCATGTATTTCAGCGTTGAGGGTTTTAGTATTTCAGTGACAGTGGAATCAAACAGTCGAAATTGCCAGGAAGCAAATTTCCCCAGGTCAAGGACATTG
>JAZGGT010000537.1:0-2666 GCA_036480555.1 Bacteroidales bacterium
AATTCCCGGTGGTAGGCCGTTTTGTCCTTAAACTTTATCGGGCACAACATAAGGAGCCCGGTAATTCCTGGTCAGCATCTTATCTGCATCAGTATCGTTGATGAACTTCTCTGCTTTTGGATTGAAAGTAAGCTGTCGGCCCAGGCGGTAAGAGATATTGCCCAGGTGAGCCAGTCCCGATGAAAGGTGGGCAGTCTCCACCGGCGCGTGCAACATGGTCTTATCGTGGGCTCTCACTGCATCAATGAAGTTCTTGTAATGGTCGCCACCATCTTTCCCCTTTTGACCAGGGGTCCTGTCCTGGCCCAGGTATGTCTCGTATGTGTCATAACCTTTGACCACCATGTAGCCCTTCTCCCCATAGAAGATATTACCTACGCCTGCTCCATCCTCAAGGTTGGTGCACCAGTGACGTACTTCGAATTGGATCATCTTCTTCTCAGCCGGGTAGTGATAAATGGATGTTTGAACTTCGGGTACCTCCTTGCAGTCATCCCAGAGGAATTTTCCTCCCATGGAGGTGATCTTCGTTGGTAAACCTACATCAAGTCCCCACATGCAAAGATCAGTCTCATGTATCCCCTGGTTCCCTACATCGCCATTGCCATAATCCCAGTGCCAGTGCCAGTTATAATGGACAAGGTTCCTGGTAAACGGACGCATGGGTGCCGGACCCGTCCACATGTCATAATCTATCCCATCGGGGACAGACTCAAATCCTTTATCCCCTATATCAGCCCTCCACCTGAATACCAGTCCCCGGGCCATATAGACATCCCCAATATACCCGTCACGCAGGAGCTGAACAGCCTCCCTGATCGCCTTTGAACTTCTCAACTGGACCCCGTGCTGAACGATCCGGTCATATTTTGCGGCAGCCTCAACCATCTTCCGGCCTTCCCAGAGATTATGTGATCCGGGCTTCTCGACATACACATCTTTACCTGCCTGACAGGCCCAGATCGTAGAAAGTGCATGCCAGTGATTGGTGGATGCAATGGAAACAACATCTATTTCTTTATTGTCGAATACTTCACGTTGATCCTGAACAGGCTTCATCTCGGTATTATACTTTTCACCATACTCTTTTGCCCGTTCTTTACAAATATTCATATCAGGGTCGACCAATGTTGTCACTTGCACATTATCCAGGTTCATGAAGCCATCAATATGGTTTTTTCCACGCCCGTTCACACCCAGCACTGCAACGTTCACACGGTCATTGGCACCGAATGCCTGTGCCGGGATTACTGTTGGAAGGGATAATGCCGCACCAACGAGGGCTGTATTTTTAACAAATTGTCTTCTGGGGATATTCTTTTCAGTTTTCATGATGCATGATATTAGTTTTTTTTTTAGTCCTTTAAAGATAAGTAAAGAATCCTATACACGATGCCGATTTTGTTTGCTTTGAACAGCTGAATGATGTAACTTATCACATTATTGGCGGGTATTAATTTACTCCGTTTTAGGAGGCCGGCAGAACCATGATGAGAATAATTGCACCCATTGTATTCCTATGCGCCCTATTCCAGTTGGTACCCTCATCCAGGGCCCATGCTCAAATACCGGTTTCTCGAGATCCTGTTTATAAGACTTTCTTTGAATCACATGGGAAGATTCTGAAATCACTCTCCATCCTTAGTACGAATCCCTTGCTCCAGGATTACGATGTCAAATTCTATAAGCTGGATATAAGCGTGGATAATAAATCGGATCATATACAGGGAAATGTTACAATGCTTGCCCGGGTTCAGAACAATCCCCTTTCTACCCTGGTGGTGGAGCTTCACAATGGACTGGTGGTGGACATGGTCCTTGTTAATGGGGAAGAGAAACAGTTCAGCCATGTGAGTGATGAGATCAGTATCCTTCTTGACAACACTGTTGATACAGGTGAAATGGTGATGACGCAGATCTTCTACAACGGACAAACGGGAGAGGGAATGGTCACAGAAACGGATGAAGACTGGGACGTGCCTGTCACTTATACCAGTTCGGAGCCCTTTTATTCAAAGGACTGGTTTCCGTGTAAGATGGACCTGGAGGATAAAGCCGACTCTGTGCATGTTTTTATCACTACTGACTATGGACTGAAGGCTGTTTCCAACGGGATCCTTACCGGGACAACATATTTTCCTAACGGGAAGGTAAGGTATGAGTGGAAGTCAAACTATCCCATCGCCTTTTACCTGATCTCCATTGCGGTAGCTGAATATATTGAATACAATATCGAGGCCCGTCCAGCCGGACTATCCAGGCCCATATTCATACAGAATTTCCTATATGACCGTCCCGGATGCCTGGATACATACAGGGATCAGATTGATGTCACAATTCCCATCATGGAGCTGTTCTGCGATCTTTTCGATTCCTATCCATTCCTCGAGGAAAAATACGGGCATTATATGTGGCCACGGGGAGGGGGTATGGAGCACCAGACGATGACCGGTATGGGGAACTTTGAGTTTTACCTGGTGGCACATGAACTGGGGCATTCATGGTTCGGGAATTATGTGACCTGTGCCACCTGGCAGGATATCTGGATCAATGAAGGATTTGCCACCTATGCAGGGTACCTGGCAACTGAGAACCTGGAACCGGAATATGCCGATGGAGAGCGGGCCTACCGGTTTGAAAGGGCTATGATGGAACCGGATGGTACG
>JAZGGT010000538.1:0-3876 GCA_036480555.1 Bacteroidales bacterium
TCAGCGGCCGGTGCATTACTCACTGCCATCCTGTTGATCCCTATGCTTGGACTTACCCGAAGTCTCGTTCTTATCTTCCTACTAAACTTGTTGGCGCCTCTGTATTCGTTTTTTCGAAAGAATGCAATATAGATTGATTTCAATCTCTTTTTTCCGTTATTTTGAAAACAATGGATAAGAGGCAATTTATTAAATCAGGACTCATGGGCATGGGTTGCCTGATGTGCATGCGGACAGAACGGCTTTTTGCTGCAAATGATGTACCTCCCAAACACAGCCGGGAAGCCCTGTTCTATACTGAAACTCCCAAAGGACTAAGGTGCATGATATGTCCAAATGAATGTACCCTGAAACGAGGGGAACTAAGTGATTGCAGGAACCGGATCAACAAAGACGGCAAGCTGTATACCATTGCCTATGGAAATCCATGTGCCATTCATGTCGATCCCATTGAAAAAAAGCCATTATATCATTTCCTGCCCACCAGCAGGTCCTTTTCCATAGCCACGGCAGGATGCAACCTGGCCTGCCTGAACTGCCAGAACTGGAGCATCTCTCAAAGCAGTCCCACAGAAACCAGGAATTATGACCTGATGCCCGAAGCGGTGGTGGACCAGGCCATAAAAAACAATTGCCAGACCATTGCATATACCTATTCAGAGCCCATTACATATTTTGAATACACCTGTGATTCTTCCCGACTGGCACATGAGAAAGGTATCAGGAATATTCTTGTTTCCGCCGGCTATATTAATCCGGAACCCCAACAGCACCTTATCAAAAATATTGATGGTGCAAACATAGATCTAAAATCTTTCGATGACAGTCTCTACCTTAAGCTAAATGCAGGAAAGCTGCAATCGGTACTGGATTCTTTAAAAATGTTCAGGGAGTCCGGGGTCTGGCTGGAAATTACCAACCTGGTCATACCCTCATGGACAGACGATCTCGATATGATTGCCAGGATGTGCGATTGGCTTTATGACAACGGCTTCGAGGATGTCCCGCTTCATTTCAGCCGTTTCCATCCCATGTATAAACTGACCCAGTTGCCGCCGACACCGGTTTCTACCCTTGTAAAGGCCAGGGAAACAGCAATGAACGCGGGAGTGAAATTCGTTTACATAGGCAATGTACCCGGCAATGATGCATCCAATACCTATTGTCCCGGATGTAAAGAAATCATCATCGAACGGCGTGGCTACCAGATCCTGCAAAAAAATCTCTCAGCAGGTAAATGCAGTAATTGTGGAGAAAGTATTCCAGGGGTATGGGAATAGTCCTCATTCTGATGCCTGCCAGCAACACCTAATCGGTGAGAAGATCAATGCTTCTGCTTTCAGTTCCTTCATGGCTTTATCGACCTCTTTTTTATCCAGTCCGGCGAGTTCGGCAATTTCTCCGCTTCTCAGTGGTTTGTCGGCATCCTTCATTACCCTGAGGACAGTTTCTTTTTGATTCATCTGATATGGTATTAGATAATTGTTTATTTATCCCCCAGTAACTCCCTGGAGATCTCCTCCCATTCTTCTTCAAGCTTGGATTCAGGCAATCGCCGTCCTGCGTTGCTGTACCAATAGGCTGAATTCGGACGGTCCCCTTCCTTGCGATGAAGATAAGCATGGACCCATGATCCATCCCTGGTAAAGACATTCTGGGCGATCCTGTGAGCACTGTCCCAGTCACCAACAGCATCCAGCAGCAATGCCTGCAGGAGCACTTCGATATCATCAGGAATGGTTCCTTCTTCCCTCAATATAATGAATTCATCAAACTTCATAACAAAGGGTTTTTCAAATTTACAAAGATTTGTCACGCAAGTAAAGGACAGATTCTTTTATCTTTGTGCCCATATGAAGGCGGCAGTGATATATGAATATGGCGGACCGGAAGTATTCCGATACGAAGATATCCCTCAACCTGAAATAAAAGAGGATGAAGTATTGGTTGAGATTCATGCAGCCAGTGTAAATCCGGTGGATTGGAAACAGAGGAAGGGGAACCATAAATTTTTCCTGAAAGCCAGGTTTCCCATAGTACCGGGTTATGATATTTCAGGCAGGATCATTAAATGCGGGTCTAACGTAACAAAATTCAAAGACGGGGATCAGGTATTTTGCAGACTAACAAAACGTTTTGGAGGAGCTTTTGCAGAATATGCAACAGCCAGAGAATCAGCCCTCTCCCTAAAACCTGAAAACATGGATCATATCCATGCGGCTGCCATCCCCCTGGCAGGACAAACGGCATTGCAGGCCTTAAGGGATAAAGGAAGGATTAAACCTGGACAAAAAATACTGATCATAGGTGCAGCAGGCGGTGTGGGACATTATGCACTGCAATTATCAAAGCACTTTGGTGCCGAGACAACGGCCGTATGCACTTCCAGGCATGAGAAGCTACTGGACCTGCTTAAGCCCGACCATCATATTGATTACCGCAAAGAGGATTACCTGGACGGAAATAAATTATATGATATCATTTTTGATGTAGCCGGCGTTAAAACATTCCTCAGCTGCAAAAAAATACTGGCACCGGGAGGCATTTACATCACTGTCCTGCCCCGTCTAAAATTATTGATTCATAAAATAATAGCCTTGTTCACAAAGGGCAAGAAAGTAAGGTCTTTGTTGCAAAAGTCTCAGGGATCGGATCTGGAGGTTTTAAAAAAACTGGCAGAAGAGGAAAAACTTATAAGTGTGATCGACTCAATCCATACTCTTGAGAAAGTATCAGAGGCGCACAGAAGAGCAGAATCTTACAGCACTGAAGGAAAAATAATCATAAAGGTTAAATAGCCGGATTAATACCCCATCATTCTGCGGATCTTCAGCAATGCAATCTGCTCATATTCCTTGTCAAGGTCCCTCTCCATGTTCCCATTATAGTTCGGCATCTGCTGCTGATCTACTCCACCCAAAGCACTGGCCCGTTTCCAGTTCTCCAGGTCAGATATTTTCTCTTCACACTGTTGTATTTGCTGGTCAATGCTCATCTCCTTGTTTTTTTCGGTTTTTTTATTCGGTCTGATTCTCATGGTTCGTACATGTAAGACGATTCATTCCATATTCTGTTACAATTAACGAAAGCAATTTTAATTAAGAATTTAAACCAGGTTAATTATTCATAAAATAAGTTAAAGAATGGCTATGGCAGAAGGGAAGTTCGGCGAAAGCCGGTTATTGTCCGGTAAGAGATCGATGCTGTTCGGTGAAAGCCTGTGAGAAATTATTAACAGTTAAGTAGCGATCCTCAGATTATTAGCATTCGGAATTTTATCGGTTGCAAGGGCATCATTAAGTTTTCCCCGGCGATATCCTTCAGGATCAATATGTATCTGTTTGTAACCAATGGAAGTCAGATATTCCTCAACAACCTTTCTGGTTTTGCTTTCCAGCAACTGAGGGATTTGCTCAGGATCAACTTCTATATTGACCGTTTCTCCCTGGTGGCGGGCACGGATGTTGCGAAATCCCTGATCAGCCAGGAAATTTTCTGCTTGATCCACCATCCTGAGCTTCTCTCTGCTGATAGACTCACCATAAGGAAATCTTGACGAAAGACAGGCCAACGCATCTTTGTCCCATGTTGGCAATCCAAATTCCCTGGACAGATCACGGATCTCCTTTTTGGTCAGGCCTGCTTCTTGTAGCGGACTCCTGACATTTCTCTCTTTCAACGCTTTCATCCCCGGCCTGTGGTCTCCCAGATCATCCTGGTTTGACCCGTCTACAAAATTACGGAATCGCTGATCCTCAGCCATTTTAGCAATGCTGTCGAACAATTCGCTCTTACAGAAGTAACAACGATTAACAGGATTATTAACGAAGTTATCATCTTCCAGTTCATTGGTATCAATGATCCTGATTATAGCCC
>JAZGGT010000539.1:0-2203 GCA_036480555.1 Bacteroidales bacterium
TCCTGAACAGTCTTGACAGGGACAGGTTTGAAAATGCTTTTGGTGAAGAATTCAAGGCACGCGGACTTGAATATGTGGAAAAAGGTGGAGATATGATTGTAACCCTCTTCATTGTAGTTGAACAGAAAAAAGGTGCTACAGCCACTACCACTCATATGGGTGGAGGATACGGAGGTTATTATGGTGGTTATTATGGATATGGCCCTGGCTATGGTTGGGGAGGCGGACATTCGACCACCAACATCCAGGAATACGACTATGCAGTTGGAACCCTTGTTTGCGATGTATTCGATGCTAAGAATGAAAAACTGATATGGGAAGGGATCGGAACCAAAACCGTTGATGATGACCCGCAGTCTCGGGACAAGAACATCCCCAAGTCTGTGAAAGCCATCATGTCCAAATTCCCCATAAAGCCAGCCCAATAATATTTTCTAAGGTTTTCAGCATGGCAGGTTCGGATCAGATTTTCCGGACCTGCTTTTTTCTTGTTAATACTCTATTGCTGAACAGGCTGATCTGGCTTCCACCCATCATTAAGGGTCATCAGGAAAGCCACAATATCCTCGATTTCCTGGTTGCTTAACCCCAGGTCGCCCAGTTCCTCATCATTCACATTTTCATCTACCTCAGGCAGGGGCCATGGCCCAACATCCCTGGTATTGTAGAACGCCACAACCTGGTAGAGTGTTTTAAAAACACCATTATGCAGATAAGGTGGGGTCAGGGCTGCATTTCTCAGTGTCGGTACCCGGAATTTGCCATTTTCAGCAGGATCATTAACGGTTATTGCAAGTCCGAGATCAATATAATCGAATCCATCCGGATTCAGATCATGGGAAAGGGTATAAAATGGATTTTCAGGATTCCTGGGAGCGCCAAGATTGTCATAGGTGTAATCTGTAAACAGTGGGGGCGTTCCGTCAGGGGATGGTGTACTGGGATGGCAGGCAGCGCAATTTCCCTTTGTTTCAGCAACGAATAGTCCCATCCCCCGGATCTCCTGTTCCGATAATTCTGCTTCCCCTCGTAAAAAATGATCATATTTTGAATCAAATCGATTTAATTCTGCCGATCGTTCATATGCAGCGATTGCATCGGCCATATTGCTGAAAGCAGTTGACGGATCATCCAATGCATCGGGACCATAAATCTCATTAAACATCTCTGCATAATCAAGTTCACTCAACTTGTCTCTAATGGATACGGTATCGAGATTGGCCATTTCAAGGGGATTCAGTGGTGGACCCATGGCCTGCTCCTCCAGGGAATTGGCTCTACCGTCCCAGAAGAGTCCACCCACCCAGATATCCTCAACAGTATCCTTGTGTAAGGGCGGAACATATGCCGCATAAGCAGCTGGCATGTCATTCCGGTTCCCGTACCGCCCCTCTACAGCTCCCTTCGAAACAGGAAGTCCGGTATCAGGATCAGCAAACGCAAATTCAGGTTTATGGCAAGCCGAACAATCCTGCCCGACAGGGGTAGAAAGACTCTTCTCGAAGAACAGCAACTTGCCCAGCTGTTCTTTACTGCTTAGTTCTGTTGCGACTTCTGTATCCTGAGCTGATGGTTTACAGGATATTACAAAAAATATTACCAATACCACCGGTCCGGTTAAAAAGAAAATCAGGTTTTTCATTGAAATTTCAGTATTAATTAGGGTATGTTAATTTAGCCAAATCGAAAGAAGAATTCAAACTTTTATTGCTGCGATCACACTAACTTTCGAAATTGCAACTGCCTGGGATTTATGTTACTTTTATCGCAAAAGGTTCCAATTTTCTCTGTCATGACCCACCTGATCCTAATCCCGGCCATCATTTTCACTGTCCTGCAGGGAACAGGTAAAACAATCTTTGCCCGGTCTTCTTCCACAGATACGATTATCTACCTTCTGCCTGGACAAGGCGCTGATTACCGGCTTTTCAAGTACATCGAATTCCCGTATGATACCGTTCACCTGGCGTTTCCGGTCCCCGGTAAAAATACCAGCCTCAGGGAATATGCTTACGGATTTATCGCCCGAATCGATACAGATAGGCCTTTTATCCTGATAGGTGTATCCCTTGGCGGGATGATCTGTTCAGAACTCGCAGATACCCTTGAACCGGAAATTACCATCGTAATTTCCAGCGCTAAATACCGTACTGAACTACCGGGAAGGTATAAATTCCAGAAAACCATTCCCCTGAATAAAATT
>JAZGGT010000540.1:0-5536 GCA_036480555.1 Bacteroidales bacterium
AGGCCACACTGCTCTGGTATGAATCTCCTGCTGAGGCCTGGGAAGAGGCTTTACCGGTTGGGAATGGACGTCTTGGTGCCATGGTATTTGGCAGATACGGTGAGGAAAGAATCCAGTTAAACGAGGAGAGCTGCTGGTCAGGGGGACCCTATTCTACGGTTATAGAAGGCGGTGCTGAAGTTTTACCGGAAATTCAAAAATATCTTTTTGAGGGAGAACCACTCAAGGCACATAAACTATTCGGACGCCATCTGATGGGTTATCCGATAGAGCAACAGAAATACCAGTCCCTGGCCAATCTGCATCTTTTTTTTGAAAACCAGGAGAAAGTAACAGGCTATAAAAGGTGGCTCAACCTTGAAACCGGGGTTACCGGAGTTGAATACCATGTTGGCGGCATTACCTATAGAAGGGAAGTAATTTCCTCAGCACCTGACCAGGTAATACTGATCCGCCTGACCGCCAGCAAACCTGGCAGCATCTCTTTCAGAGCCCAGCTGCGCGGTTGCAGGAACCAGGCACACTCGAACTATGCAACGGATTATTTCAGGATGGATGGTGTAGGTCAGAATGGACTGAGGGTTAAGGGGAAATCAGCAGATTATATGGGCATTGAAGGAGCCATCAGGTATAAGTCCCAACTCAGGGCCATCCCCCAGGGAGGCAGCATGGAGGTGGATGATATTGATCTGACCATACTGAATGCTGATGCTGTAACCCTGGCCGTAGTTGCTGCCACAAATTTTGTCAATTACAGGGATGTGAGTGCAGATCAGGATGCACGCGTGGCCTCCTATCTGGAGCAAATAAAAAACAAATCCGCTGAGGAAATGTTTGCTGCAGCCATCAGGGATTATCAGACACTTTTTAGAAGGGTTTCCCTTGAATTGCCAAAAACGGAAAATTCTTTCCTTCCTACAGATCAGCGGTTGGCAGGATTTTCAAAACATTCCGATCCCAACCTGGCTTCACTCTGCTATAATTTTGCCCGGTATGTATTGATATCTGCCTCAAGGGAGGGAACCGAGGCAGCCAATCTCCAGGGGATCTGGAATGAGGATATGAATCCCTCCTGGGATTCAAAATATACCACCAATATCAACCTTCAGATGAATTACTGGCCGGTGGAAACCGGAAATCTTTCAGCATGTGCTGAACCCCTCATTACACTGGTCAAAGAGCTTACTGACCAGGGTTCGCAGGTGGCCAGAGCGCATTATGGAGCCAGGGGATGGGTATTTCACCAGAATACTGATCTCTGGAGGGTGGCAGCTCCAATGGATGGCCCCACCTGGGGGACTTTCACAACGGGTGGTGCATGGCTGACCACACAGTTATATGAACATTACCTTTTCAATCCGGATATTGAATACCTGAAAGAGATATATCCTGTAATCAAGGGATCCGTCCAGTTTTTTATGGATTTCCTGATTGAGCATCCTAATGGTAAATGGCTGGTTACCAGTCCATCAACCTCGCCAGAAAATCCTCCAAAAGGTCCGGGCTATACCTATTTTTTTGATGAGGTGACTGGCACCTATTACTTTACGACCATATCCTACGGATCCACCATTGATAATCAGATACTTACAGACCTTTTCAGATATTACGTTGAAGCTGCAGTGATTCTGGGGCTGGATAAGGAATTCATGGCCAGAGTGAACGAAGCCAGGACCAGGATTGTACCGCCCCAGATCGGGAAGGACGGTACTTTGCAGGAATGGACCGAAGACCTTGAGCAGATGGAAGACAAGCACAGGCATTTTTCCCATATGTATGGTCTCTATCCAGGAAATGTGATCTCTGTAAAGAAAACCCCACGTTTTATAGATGCTTGTAAGGCAGTGCTTGAACAAAGAGGTGACGGAGGGACAGGATTCTCCAGGGGATGGAAAATGGCACTCTGGGCCAGGTTGTATGATGGCAACCGGGCGGCGCAGATCTTTAAAGGTTATATCGGAGAACAATGTTATCCCCAGCTGTTTGCCAAATGTTTTACTCCCCTCCAGATTGACGGGACCCAGGGCGTAGCGGCCGGTATCACAGAAATGTTGATCCAGTCGCACGAAGGTGTGATCGATCTGTTGCCGGCCCTCCCATATGAATGGAGTGTGGGAGTCTTTGAAGGCGTATGTGCCCGTGGTGGATTTGAGTTAAAGATGCACTGGAAGGATCGCCAGATCACCCGGGTAGAAGTCCTGTCAAAGTTTGGTAATCCATGCAGGATCAATGCAGGGGGAAGGGTCAGGGTGACAAAAAATGGAAAGAGCGTTAGTTCTAAATCTCATGATGATGGATCAGTTGAATTTGAAACTACCGAAGATGGTAAATACATGATTTTCAGGCAATAATATTAACAGAGACAATAGTTCGATCAATACCCAGGCTTGTTTATTATCAGCGGTTTGGATATCTTGTACATCTTTAAACCCGAATAACATGAAGCTCCTTATACCACTCGCATTCCTTTGCGTAGTTTTATTGTTCGGATGCCAGCCAAAAGAAACAACACCCCCAAATGTACTGTTCATCTGTATTGATGACCTGAATGACTGGACAGGATTTCTGGGCGGCCACCCGGATGCAAAAACTCCCCGTTTAGACCAGCTCGCCTCGGAGAGTGTGGTCTTTTCCCGGGCCTATTGTCCGGCACCGGCCTGTAATCCCTCCCGGGCATCTATCCTGACCGGGATCCGGCCATCTACATCGGGCGTATATTTAAATCCTCAACCATGGCGGAACAGTCCGGTTTTAGAGAATATCCTGACCATGCCGCAGTATTTCCGGGAACACGGATATATTGTCAAGGGAAGCGGTAAAACCTTCCATGGATCCTTTCCGGATTCCGCATCATGGGACGAATACTGGCCATCGTTTACCCAGCAGAAACCCGCGGACCCGATGCCGGAGAACAGGCCGATCAACGGAATTCCGAATACGGCTCATTTTGACTGGGGACCGGTGAATGCTTCAAAAGAAGAAATGGGTGATTGGCAGGTTGCCGACTGGGTGATCGATCAGTTAGGCAAGGATTATGACAAGCCCTTTTTTCTGGCCTGTGGCTTTTTCAGGCCCCACCTGCCCTGGTTTGTTCCGCAGGAGTATTTTGACAGGTTCCCGCTTGACGGCATATCCCTGCCCGTGGTTAAGGAAAACGATACAGCAGATATTCCAGAGGCCGGAAAAGCATTAATTAAATTCCGGGATCATGAAAATGTGACAAAATACAATCAGTGGACCAGGGCCGTTCAGGGCTACCTGGCCAGTGGAAACTTTGTAGATGAATGCGTGGGAAGAGTAGTGGATGCCCTCGAAAACAGTGAATTCAAAGATAATACCATCATCGTTTTATGGTCTGATCACGGATGGAATCTCGGTGAGAAACAGCACTGGCGCAAATTTGCCCTCTGGGAAAATACCACCCGGACCCTTTTCATGGTCAAAGCACCAGGCATATCAGGGGACGGCTCAGTCTGCAGCAGTCCTGTTAACCTGCTTGACGTCTATCCTACCCTCGTTGAATTGTGTGGATTACCCCCCAATCTGAAGAATGAAGGAACCAGTGTGGTGCCTTTATTAAAGTCAGCGGACCAGAGCTGGGAAGTCCCCTCTGTTACCACCTACGGAAAAGACAAGCATGCAGTCCGCCTTCGCAACTGGAGATACATTCAATATGATGACGGCTCAGAAGAATTGTACAACCTGGAGAAAGACCCGAACGAATGGACCAACCTTGCACAGGATCCCGAATATGAGTCCATTATAACGGAGCTGAAAAATCACCTGCCAGCATTAAATGCCGAGTCAATTCCCAAAAATTGAGTTGAATAGATGAGATCCAGACAACTTACCAGAATACTGATTGTGTCAGTGTTTTTGCTGACCTTTTTTCAGTCATGCCGTGAAAAGGAGCCGTTGAAAAAGAAAATTGTATACGTTAATTCATACCACCAGGGGCATCCCCCAAGTGATGAGATTACGGCAGGATTGATTGAAAACCTGCCTGCTGACAGTTTCGAGATATTCGCATATTTCATGGATACCAAGCGAAATCCTACACAGGAATATATCGTAAACCGGGCGGCGGAATTACTGGATTCTATCAAAGAGATAAAGCCGGATCTCCTGGTCGTATCAGATGACAATGCAGTGAAATACCTGGTTGAGCCAAATTCCCTGGATAAAACCATGCCTGTAGTGTTTTGCGGGGTGAACTGGTCTGCAAAGCAATACGACCTGTCTGGCCGCAATATTACCGGTATCCTTGAGTTGCTTCCCATAGCTGAATTATTACTCACCATGAAAACCTATTATCCATCTATTCAGAAACTGCTTATTCTCAATGAAAATACAACCACATCCAGGAAGACGGCACAATTGCTGGATACCCTGTTTAACCGTGTCGGAATATCAGCCACACATGAGCTGGTAGATGATTTTGACAGCTGGAAGGCTGTATTCAAAGAGGCGAACCAGTCCTATGATATTATTTATTTGCAGACCAATGCTGCCATTAAAGGGTGGGATCATGATGAAGCTTTAAGATTTATTGATCAGCATATGAAAGTACCTCTTGTCACCTGTGAAGACTTTATGATGCCTTATTCGGTATTCGGCATGACACAGGTTTCGAGGGAACAGGGCATCTGGGCAGCAGAAACAGCAAGAAAAATACTTCAGGGAACCAGTCCTTCAGATATCCCGATTTCCAGGAATCAAATGACGAACATCTGGTTAAATTCCTCGCTGGCCGAAAAGGTCAGGTTCCATCCCGATTCGTCACTGAAAAGCAGGGCCAGGATCATCGGTGAGTGATGGGTCACTGAGTTGCAGGCTGTCAGCGGTTCTTGCCTGCCAGTCCAAAATTTCCCGGTACAATCGCTGAACCACATCGCGGTATTCTTTCTTTCCTATCACATTTTCAGTCTCGCCCGGATCCTTATTCAGGTCAAAAAGAAAGCTTTTATCCCCATTGCTCAGGGTTAATTTATAACCATCCGGAGATACTATACAGCGGGATGAATTGAAAAATGCCGATTCCAGGGCTGCCACATCATAGGATGATCTATTGTATTTTAGCTTTTCATACCTTCCCTTTCCGCGAGGGGCCCATTCAATAAAAACCATTTCTTCTTCCAGATTAGTGCCGAGCATGTAGGATTTCAGGCTTTTCCCGGGTAGTTCCCCGGGTATATCAGTGCCCATCAATTCGAGGAGGGTTGGCACCAGGTCAATATGACTTACAGGATCCTCCTTCACCACCTGACCCTCACTCAGCCAGGGCACACTCATCAGCCATGGTACCCGGACTGCTTCCTCAAAGTTCACTTCCTTCCTGACAAGCCTGTGGGCCCCCATCATCTCGCCATGATCGCTGGTGTATACCACGATAGTATTCTCCGCCAGTACCAGTTCATCGAGTCTGTCAAGAATTGCACCCACACTCCTGTCCACCTGACTTATGAGTCCCCAATATTTCCCTGTCAGCTCCCTGATCTCATCCTCACTATCCCCGTATGTAGCTTTGCAGTCCTCC
>JAZGGT010000541.1:0-6563 GCA_036480555.1 Bacteroidales bacterium
ATTTCTATTATGAAACCTCCACACAGATCTATATCGTGATCCTGGATGATATCGCAGGATATGACATCGCTGATTTTACCTTCCAGCTGGGAGATAAATGGGGTGTCGGGACCAAAGACAAGGACAATGGGGCGATCATCCTGTTGAACCCTTCACCTGACAGGCAGCATGGAGATGTTCATATCGCTACCGGGTATGGTCTGGAAGTCGCGGTACCTGATATCACAGCTCACCATATCGTTGATTTTGAAATGATCCCCTTCTTCAAAGAAATGGATTATTTCGGTGGACTTGAGGCTGCAAGTAATACCCTGATCGAATTGACCAGGGGAGAGTATACTGCAGATGAATACCTGGCGCGAAACCAGACGGAAGATTCTTCTGCCATTCCGGCCATTATCTTTATCTTATTTGTCATCCTGTTTTCGGTCATTGGCCGGGCCAGGTCCGCCAGGCAATATGCCGTGGGGCATAATGTGCCTTTTCTGTTGGCCCTTTTCCTTGCCAGCGGTTCAGGCAGGTCACACTCCGGCAGTTTTGGGAGTTTCCGCTCCGGGGGCGGTGGTTTCGGAGGTGGTGGATTTGGTGGCGGCGGAGGCGGCAGTTTTGGCGGAGGCGGTGCCGGAGGAAGCTGGTAATGAAGGTCAGGGTACATCACGAATTATGAATATGAAAAGCTATAGGTTCATTATTTTTTTCCTGCTGCTGGCTGCCGGTGAAACCGGGTTTGCCGGTAATGAAGCTGGCGGGGACAGGGGTACGCGTAAGAATTCCCTGAGGATCGTTTTCGCGGGGGATGTCATGGGGCATGATTCCCAGATCAATGCAGCCTATATAGATTCTTCAGATTCCTATGATTACAGAAGTTGTTTTTCATATCTCAAACCTTATCTCCAGCAAGCTGACATTGCAGTGGCCAACCTGGAAGTCACCCTGGCAGGTCCGCCATACAAAGGCTACCCCCGTTTTTCCAGTCCGGATGCCCTGCTGGACGGCCTGATGAAGGCAGGCTTCAATGTCCTTGTTAATGCCAACAACCATGCACTGGACAGGGGCAGCGAGGGACTCGAAAGAACGCAGGAGGTCACGGGCCGGAAAGGCATGATCCTGACCGGATCCTTTATTTCTTCCGGTCACCGGGAGCAAACTTACCCCCTCATCCTGGAAAAGAATGATATCATGCTGGCCATGCTGAATTATACCTATGGTACAAATGGGCTGCAGGCAGATACCCCGAACATCGTTAATTATATCGATACCCTGATGATACAAAGGGATATTGAGAAGGTGAAACTGGTTGAACCTGATTTTGTGATTGCAAGTGTCCATTGGGGAAAAGAGTACCAGCGCCAGGAAGATACCCTGCAGCGTGAACTCGCAGAATTCCTGTTCAGGCAGGGTGTAGATGTAATAATCGGTTCGCATCCTCATGTCATACAACCTGTCGAATATATACAGACCGATACAGGTTTTCATCAGCTGGTCGTCTATTCGCTGGGGAATTTTATTTCGAACCAGCGTGACAGGTACCGGGATGGGGGTATTATTTTTGGACTTGAACAGGAAAAAACAGACCGGACAAGGATCTCCGGATTCGATTACCTGCCCGTATGGGTTCACAAACCACTACAAGGGGATAAACGAAATTTTCAAGTGATCCCTGCCAACATTCCCGAGGATGAGATCGAGGGGATAGGATTTACCGAAACCGAATTATCCGGTTTCAGGCAGTTTTATAAGGATACCGGGGATCACCTCAAAGATGTACCTGAAAACCAGTTCTACCGCGATAATGAATAATTTTATTTTAATCTTCTGATGCCCAGTTTTGCCTTGTTCCCAATGCTGTTCCTGTAAGCAGACCTGTTCATCTTCAGGCAGGTCTGGTAAAATCCCAGTGCCTGTGCCGTATCACCTCTTTCTTCATAGATCATTCCCAGATGAAGGGCAGCGTTGGAAGGGAAATACCAGGTGGAACCCATCCCGGTCTCAATTACTTCATGATATCCTGAAACGGCTTCATCTCTTTTTCCAAGCCGGTCTGCGATCCGGGCCTGCCGGTAGGTATACTCCAATGAATCCTTTCTGCCGGTAAGGTCACCCTGATTGATCTGCTGAAGGGCTTCGAAAGATCTACGGTAATATCCTCCATCAAAATATAACCTCGATCTCAGAAGGAAGGCATTGGGCAGGACACCTTCACTTGCCTCCCTGAATACATGTTTGTCAGCATCCAGTATCAGGTTCCCTTTTTCTATCACATTATCCCTTGCCATGTGGTACGCGGCAGAATCACCATCAAGGAAATAGTGCCAGCTAAGTTTATGCCACGCTGTTTTTACATAATGATCCCCCCGGGTCCTGTCCAAAAAACGAATCAGTAGATCTCGGGCCCCTGTATCGGTACTATTCAGCAAAGCCTCACCTAGCAACAGGTCGAGGAGGGGAAGTGCCATCTCTCCAGTATCCTGCGCCCAGGCATCCAGTAATTCAATTACCTCACGGCTGTGACCCGATTTGAGTGCATGATAAGCATAAAAGTACCTGTGCAGGGTTAAAGTGTCTTCACCACAATCATCATTCTGTTTTCCTGTCCCCTGCCCTGTAATCTGGCGGGCATAGAGCAGGATCAGACAGGATTCGAGTCTGTCCGGTCCGGATGTACCCTCATGATATTCCGAGAGCTGATCCAGGCCAAGCTGTATATCTCCCCTTATCCCGAAAATTTTCATCAACCAATGGTATTCAGCCGGGGCTGAACCTGAAATGATATTGATCAATCCTTCAAGTTTGCCGTTGAAAGGATCCCCCGGCATGGCAGATTCAGCCTGCCGGTAATATCGTTGGGCTACGTAAAAATTACGGGCAGCTTTGAAGTTCTCACCATGGAGGGCATTCAAAAAGGAGGATTGCAGGTGAATGGCCGATATCATCGGTAAGCTGACTGAGAGATGGCTGTATCCCGATTGAATGGAATCCAGCCGGGCCTTGGCTTCTGACAGGTATTTTTCATAACCGGACCTGTCTCTTGCGATCAGCGCATCAAGAAATTCCAGGTAATTGCGAAGATATATCATTTCGAACCCCATCTCAGGGTCTCCTCCAATCTCAGTGATCAGGTTATCAGCATGGGCAAATTGCAGGCTGAGGATCTGACTGAGTACTGTCGAATATATTTCTGATGAAGCGTGTTGCGAATTGGCCCTGGTCGCGGTTCCGATCATGACCAGGCAAATGGCGATATACTTTATGATCTTTGCCAACTTGAAAAAAGGCTGTCGATTGGATTGGACAGCCTGTGAAATACTATTGTCCCTGATCTTATTCTTCCTTGTCGGTGTCAACAAGTATCCTGCCGCAATATTCGCAGACGATAATCTTTTTCCTTGAAGCGATATCCAATTGTCTTTGAGGGGGGATCTTGTTAAAACAACCACCACAGGCATTCCGTTCAACAGTTACAACCGCCAGTCCGTTCCTGGCATTGTTCCGGATCTTGTCATAGGCAGTGTAAAGCCTTGGTTCAATCAGGTTTTCAATATTATCGCGCTTTTTATCCAGTATCTCCTCTTCCTTCCTGGTATCGGCTATGATCTCATCGAGCTCGGATTTCTTAGTATTGAGATCACCCTTTCTCTCATCCAGGATGACAGTTGAATCGGTAATATGTACTTCCTTCTCTTCGACCTGTTCACTGAATTCCTTCTTCCTTTTTTCAGCCAGTTCGATTTCCAGGGTCTGAAATTCGATCTCTTTGGAAAGGGAATCATATTCCCTGTTATTTCTAACATTATTCTGCTGCTCTTCGTACTTTTTTATCAGGCTCTGGGCACTGGTTATCTCGTTGTTCTTTTTGGAAATCGCGTCCTGCAGGGTCTTCGCCTCTGTTTCAATGTTACCAACCCTGGTCTCCAGCCCTTCAATCTCATCTTCCAGGTCCTGTACCTCGAGGGGTAGCTCACCACGAAGTATCTTGATTTTATCTATTTCTGTATCAATCTGTTGTAAATCATATAAAGCTTTCAATTTATCTTTTACGGACATTTCGGCGATATCGCCGGCCTTTGCCTTTTCTGCAACCATTTTAAAAATAATTTACTGGATTTGTATTCACCTCCGACAAATGAACCGCAAATTTAGTGAATTTTTTTGTAAGTAATTCATAAAAGATCTCTTTGGTGAACTGCTCACTTTCATAATGTCCGATATCAGCGACCAGAATCCTGCGATCAGCATCGAAAAACTGGTGATACTTAAAATCACCGCTTACAAAAGCATCTGCACCTGATGCAATGGCTCCGGGTAGCAGAAAGCTTCCACTACCGCCACAGAGAGCTATCCTTTTGATCTTCTTATCAAGGAGACCGGTATGCCGGATCACAGGCGTGTTAAAGCGTTCCTTGAGCAAGCGCAGGAATGACTGCTCATCGAGAGGCTTCTCAAGCTCGCCAATGGCACCTGAGCCTGCCCTGTAGTATTTGTTGGCCAGGGGATAAATATCATAGGCAACCTCCTCGTAGGGATGCGACCGGATCAGTGCGTGGATGATCTGGTTTTCCCTTTCTTTCGGAAAGATCGTCTCCACCCGAAATTCAGGTTCGGTATGCATGGTTCCTTTTTCCCCCACGAAAGGATCACTTTCTTCAGATCCCCTGAAGGTCCCCTCCCCTGGAGCACAAAAGCTGCACATATCATAGGCACCGATATGACCTGCACCGGCTTTGAATATTTCCTGCCGTACCGTATCAGCATGATCTGCAGGAACAAAGAATACCAGTTTCCGTAAATGGTCAGCCATAGGAACAAGTATTCCGGTATTCTTCAAACCCAGTTTTTCACCAATTTTATGATTGACACCTGTATGTACGGCATCCAGGTTTGTATGCGCGGCATATATTGACAGGTTTTGCCGAATGGCCTCGATGACCAGTCGTTCTGTATAGTTAGACCCGGTGAGTTTTTTAAGGCCACTGAAAATCAGCGGATGGTGAGAAATGATCAGGTTGGCTTTCAGACGAAGGGCCTCTTCAATCACCGCATCGGTAATGTCAATACAAATCAATACGGCAGTTACTTCCTGGTCCGGGTGGCCGGTCTGAAGACCTGCATTATCATAAGACTCCTGATACGACAGGGGGGCAAAAGATTCAATATGACCGGTGATTTCCCTTACTTGCATAGAACATCAATGATCCATCTCTACTTTGATTTCCAGCAGCATTTTCCGGATATTGTGCAGCTTCTGGATCACCTCCAGGTTATGTATGGCGTCGTCTTTATTTTCTTTCATCTTCATCTGAGCACCCTTCAGGGTCATGCCCCTCTCCTTGACCAGGTGATAGATGATATGAAAATTGTCTATGTCCTCCTTGGTAAAAAGCCTGTTGCCCTTTTTATTCTTCTTGGGTTTAATTATATCAAACTCCTTCTCCCAGAAACGGATAAGAGATGTATTCACATCAAACATCCTCGCTACTTCACCAATACTATAAAACAGTTTTTCTACCTTGGGTTCTTTATAGGGCATGGAAGGTGGAATAAATTTTATCTAAAATAGGAAAATTGCTTTGAAATATCAATAATAAATTCCTGCATGATGGTTGTGGTATCATTTGGTATGGTGATTATGCCTTTATGATCAATGTCCAGTGCGACTTCAGGGAAGTCAGTCCGGGTAAGCTCCTGCAGTTTTGAAATAACCCTTTTCCGGGGATCAAGGCTTACTCCCCCACTGCCGGGCTGGTTGACAGGTATGATCTCCCCCTTGAGAAACCTGCCTGCCGGAGTCACTTGGACTTTAATGATGGGAGCTATGCCGTTGGGTCCCCTCAGGTTAAACCTCCTGTAGGTGCAAAAATTTCCAAGGCTGTAAATGATGAACCTGTCCTTGTATATTTCAACGGCCCGGGTTACATGCGGACCATGCCCGAATACAATATCAGCACCCGAGTCTATCACCCTGTGGGCGAAGGCATACACATTTCCCCGGCCTGCACCCAGGTACATTTCATTCCGGCGGGTTACATGCTGATGGTCAGCTCCTTCTGCTCCGCCATGAAAAGAAACAATGAGTATATCACAACGTTGTCTGAGCGAGTCGACCATCCAGGCTGCTGCGTCCAGGTCATCGAGACCGTAACAGCCAAGATTGGGAGCAAAGGCAATCAATCCATAGCGTATCCCGTCCTTTACAACGATCACGGCAGGAGAAGTATAGGACCCCGCAGAGGCTATACCGTGACTTTCAAGAACCCACTCTGTTTGCCGTTTCCCCGAGGTACCGAAATCATTGGCATGGTTATTCGCAATGCTGACCATGTCAAATCCTCCGTCCACGAGACAGTTGACATAATGGTCTGGCATCCTGAAGACGAAACACTTGGTGGTATCCTTGCATTTCTTAGGATTCCCCTTATCACTCGCAAAGGTTCCCTCCAGGTTTCCGAAAGTGATATCTGCATCCCTGAGTACAGCATTTACATCATATAACAGGGATTTGCAGTCATTACCGGGGGGAAGGTACATGGCAGAAGGATAATCCGTACCCATCATGATATCTCCCA
>JAZGGT010000542.1:0-11048 GCA_036480555.1 Bacteroidales bacterium
ACCGAAGATGGGATACATTGATAAACGGTTCATCTCCCTGGATATTAATGATCACATCATATGCTTCACCTGAACCTGCTAGTACCTGATTCACCTCCGCACATCTGTCTGTCCCACTCGGATGATCAGGGGAGGTCATCATTACCCTGCCTCCAAAATCAAGCACTGCCTGTTCAATACCCGAATGGTCGGTAGCTACAATTACATTATTCAATTCCTTGACGGTATTTTCATATACCCATTGGATCATTGGTTTTCCTCCGATATCGGCAAGTGGTTTGCCAGGAAGACGTAATGAGGCAAACCGGGCAGGTATGATTCCTAAAAAATTCATAAAAGTGTTGATATTCTTGGTTCTCCAAATTAGTAAAAATCCCGGAAAATTGTAATTTTGTCATGCATTTTTGGAAATTTTGTCAGATGGAAATTCAAAAAATCAAACAGCGGTTCGGGATCATTGGAAACCATCCTGTAATGAATCGTGCCATTGATATTGCCATGCAGGTCGCTCCTACCGATTTATCGGTATTGATAAGCGGGGAAAGCGGGACGGGGAAGGAGTTTTTTCCGAAGATAATTCATCAAAACAGTGGAAGAAAGCATGGTACCTACATTGCTGTGAACTGTGGTGCAATCCCTGAAGGAACGATAGATTCCGAGTTATTCGGGCATGAAAAAGGGGCCTTTACAGGAGCCACTGACAGCAGGAAAGGTTATTTCGAGGTGGCCAACGGAGGCACAATATTCCTTGATGAGGTGGCTGAACTGCCGCTTTCCACCCAGGTAAGGCTCCTTCGTGTACTCGAATCCGGAGAATATATCAGGGTTGGTTCCTCAAAAGTCCAGAAAACAAATGTCCGGGTAATTGCCGCTACCAATATTGACATCATCGTGGCTGTCCAACATGGGAAATTCAGGGAAGATCTATACTACCGGCTAAATACAGTACCCATTATGGTTCCCTCCCTGCGTGACAGAAAGGAGGATATTTACCTGTTATTCAGAAAATTTGCCAGTGATTTTGCTGAGATCAACCGGATGCCAATGGTTATACTAACAGACCCGGCCAGGCTGATCCTTACAAATTACAGGTGGCCAGGAAATATCAGGCAATTGAAAAACATAACGGAACAGATCTCGATCATTGAATCGACCCGGGAAATTGACGATGAGATTATCAAAAAATATCTTCCTGATTATCAGCCGGTAAAGCTCCCGGTATTGTATGAAAAGACGGTTGATGAAAATACCTTTAACACGGAACGGGAGATCCTGTACAAAGTGTTATTCGATATGAAGAATGATATGATCGATCTGAAAAGGCTGGTAGCGGAGATTATGGATAAGAGGAGTGGAACAGAGATCCGGGAGGAACATGCCGGCATAATAGAAAAGCTTTACCAGTCAACAGACCATGAAGGGGCAGTCCCACCTCAGACCTTGCATATAAATCCATCAGAAAGCCAGGATATACAGGATACAGAAGAGATCATCGAAGAATCCCTTTCGCTCGAAAAAAAGGAGATCGAACTGATTAAGAAAGCCCTCGACAAGCATAAGGGCAAGAGAAAGTATGCTGCCCAGGAACTAGGAATATCAGAAAGGACGTTATACAGGAAGATCAAGGAGCATAATCTGGAGTAAAAGATGAAGTACAGAACTCAAATAGCACTTGTAGTATTCCTGACTATACTGGCTACCTCCTGCAAGGTAAAGTATAGTTTTTCAGGGGCGAATACTGGTGTTCTGGAGACAGTCTCTATTGATTACTTCCAGAACCGTTCGGCCCTGGCACCGCCTGTACTTGGACAGTATATCACCGAGGAATTCAGGGATCTCTGTGAACGCCAGACCAACCTGACACTCATATCCGGTCCCGGTAATGCCCATTTTGAGGGAGAGATCACGGTATATTCCACACGGGCGATGGCGATTACAGGTGATCAGGCCGCACTTACACGTTTTACCATAGGCGTAAAAGTGAGTTATACCAACAATCTGGATCCGGATCTTAGTTTCGAGCAAACCTTCTCCCAGTACCGAGATTATGAGAGTTCACTACAATTCGAGTCAGTTAAGTCTGAATTAACTGATGCCATCATTGAAGAGATCAATGAAGACATCTTTAACCAGGCATTTGTCAACTGGTAGTGTTTAATATTGAAAAATGAAACGGGAAAATATCATAGCATTCGTTCATGACCCCTCAAAGCTTGATCAGTCCAGCCTGGGGGAATTAGAGGAATTGCTGAATATCTATCCCTGGTTCCAGACAGCACACCTGCTTGTAGCCAAGAACCACCATAATATTGACAGTATAAAATTTCATGAAGTGCTGAGGGATTCTGCTGCATATGCAGGGGACAGAACCGTACTGTATCACCTGATCCATACACCCGCCGTTAAAACCGGAATAACCTGGATGGGTGAGCCGGGCCAGGAAGAGGTCCCGGTACGAAGATTACCGGATCCTGAACCGGCAACTGGCATCAGAGATGAGTTTGCGTTTACGGGAGCGTATCAACTTAAGGATGAATCTGGCCCTTCAGAAACAACTGCCATTGAAGAATATACTTTCACAGGCTGGTTTGACCATTTTCAAACAATATCACCAGAAAAGCCTGCGAGAAACGAACAGGAAGACTTGATCGACAAATTTATTAAAGACAGTCCAGCAATCTCCCGTGGCAAAGATATTCCCCCGAGTGATAAAGACATGTCAGGTTCGAGCTCAGTGGACAGTGATTCATTTATGACAGAGACACTTGCAAGGATCTACGAAAAGCAGGGCCTGCTAAAAAAGGCCATCTTTGCATACGAGAAATTAAGTTTGAAATATCCGGAAAAAAGTACTTACTTTGCGACGCAAATTAACAGGATAAAAAGTCAATTAGAAAAAAACTGATAAAGTTATGATCTACAGTCTGATATCCGTGCTCGTTGTGATCGTATGTGTATTGATGGTGCTGATAGTCCTGGTACAGAATACACAGGGAGGGGGCCTTGCCTCCAATTTTCAGTCATCCAACCAATTTATGGGCGTTCGGAAAACCACGGATTTTCTTGAGAAATCAACCTGGACACTGGCAATTGCCCTGTTGGTTTTCAGTGTAATAGGAAGTCTTACCATTCCCCGGAGTGATGGAAGCCAGCGTTCAGTCATCGAAGACCAGATCGATAATGTAGTTGACCCGAATGCCATTCCAACATTTCCTACAACCGTCCCTGAACCGGGAGGCAGTCCGGAAGGTGAGCAACAATAAAGAAAGGAACTCTCAAAAACTTCTTATAAGTGTCAGGGATTATGACAACCTGACACTTTTTTTTTAGTTTTCAATGTCAGACGGTCCTGAAACAGCTTTGGCATAAAATATGAAAAGAGACTTCTCGAAATTGAAAAATGTCTAACTAATTAAATACAAAGTAAAATGGCAGATGTAAAGATTAAACCACTGGCCGACAGGGTACTTATTGAACCCAAGGAAGCAGAAGAAAAAACCGCAAGCGGGATCATCATTCCTGATACCGCAAAAGAAAAACCACAAAAGGGAACTGTTGTGGCCGTTGGTCCGGGTACCAGCGATGAAAAAATGGAAGTCAAAAAAGGAGATGTTGTCCTTTATGGAAAGTATTCCGGAACTGACCTGACGATTGACGGAAATGATTTCCTCATCATGAAGCAGTCAGATATCCTGGCTATTATTTAATCGGAATTAACTCTAATAAATCATTATAAAATAGAAAAAAATGGCTAAACAAATTAAGTATGACATTGAAGCAAGGGATATGCTGAAGAAAGGTGTTGATGCTCTTGCCAATGCGGTTAAAGTGACCCTTGGTCCAAAGGGGCGCAATGTTGTTATCGATAAGAAATTCGGTGCTCCCCAGGTAACCAAGGATGGTGTTACCGTTGCTAAGGAAATTGAACTCAAGGATGAATTTGAAAACCTGGGTGCCCAGATGGTGAAGGAAGTTGCTTCCAAAACCAATGATGATGCAGGTGACGGAACGACCACAGCAACTGTGCTGGCACAGGCTATTGTGCAAGTGGGACTCAAAAATGTAACAGCCGGTGCAAATCCGATGGATCTGAAAAGGGGTGTTGACAAGGCTGTCAGCAAGGTGATTGATTCTTTGAAAGGAATGTCTGAAGACATTGGTGAGGACAACACAAGGATTGAGCAGGTGGCTTCCGTTGCGGCCAATAATGATCTTGAGATTGGTAAGCTGATTTCCGAAGCCATGGATAAAGTTAGAAAGGAAGGCGTTATTACCGTTGAGGAAGCCAAGGTTTCTGAGACCTATGTTGAGGTAGTAGAAGGTATGCAGTTTGACAGGGGATATATTTCCCCCTACTTTGTGACCGATACAGAAAAAATGGAAGCTGTTCTTGAAAATCCATATATTCTTCTGTTCGACAAGAAGATATCCGTGATGAAAGATCTGTTACCGGTGCTCGAATCAACTGCACAGACCGGAAAACCATTGCTTCTTGTTGCCGAAGATGTAGATGGCGAAGCCCTTGCTACCCTCGTGGTAAATAAATTAAGGGGCTCCCTGAAAGTTGCAGCTGTTAAGGCTCCGGGTTTTGGCGACAGAAGGAAGGAAATGCTTGAAGATATTGCCATTCTGACAGGCGGAACCGTAATTTCTGAAGAAAAGGGTCTGAAACTTGAAGGTGCAACCCTCGATATGCTCGGTCAGTGTGAAAAAATCTCTGTTGACAAGGATAATACAACCATTGTAAATGGTGGTGGAGAAAAGGAAACCATTGAAGCAAGGGTGAACCAGATAAAGGTTCAGATCGAAAATACCACCTCCGATTATGATAAGGAAAAACTCCAGGAGCGGCTGGCCAAGCTTGCCGGAGGAGTGGCCGTATTGTATGTTGGTGCTGCTTCAGAAGTAGAGATGAAGGAGAAAAAAGACCGTATGAACGATGCATTGAACGCTACCAGGGCTGCCGTTGAAGAAGGTATTATTCCCGGTGGTGGAGTGGCCTATATCAGGGCAGTGGATGTGCTGGAAGGATTTGAAGGAGAAAATGATGATGAAACAATCGGCATTGCCATTGTACGCAAAGCACTCGAAGAGCCGCTTCGCATTATTGCTGAAAATGCGGGTGTGGAAGGTTCCGTAGCCGTACAAAAAGTGAAAGAAGGAAAGAACGATTTCGGATTCAATGCCAGGACAGATATCTATGAGAATCTCATGAAAGCTGGTGTGATCGATCCTGCAAAAGTTGCCAGGATCGCTCTTGAAAATGCTGCCTCCATCGCAGGCATGCTGCTGACCACAGAATGTGTACTGGTAGATGAGCCCGAGCCAGAACCTCCAATGCCAGCCGGTGGTCCCGGAGGTATGGGCGGAATGATGTAATAGTATATTATATCCATATATACATCAAGCCCTGTTCTGCAACGGCTTATACCGGGGCAGGACAGGGCTTTTTACTTTTCTGCAGTCCAATGATTTCGCCTCAGGTATCCCCGTCCCTGAGGCGTTTCACAGTAGCTGATTTTAATTATCTTTGTACCTCATTTTTAGCTCATGTCCCATTCTATTAAAAACATACGGAACTTCTGCATTATCGCACATATTGACCATGGGAAAAGTACCCTGGCAGACCGTATGCTGGAGCTGACTGAGACCGTATCTGAAAGGGATCTACAGGAACAGGTGCTGGATGACATGGACCTGGAACGCGAAAGGGGTATTACAATTAAGAGCCATGCCATTCAAATGGAATTTGAGCAGGAGGGTGAAACCTATTTTCTGAACCTGATCGACACCCCAGGACATGTGGATTTTTCTTATGAGGTCTCCCGGTCCATCGCCGCCTGTGAAGGCGCCCTCCTGATTGTGGATGCGACACAGGGGATACAGGCCCAAACCATCTCCAACCTTTACCTGGCATTGGAACGTGACCTGGATGTCATCCCGGTGATGAATAAAATGGACCTTGAAGCCGCCATGCCTGATGAGGTCATGGACCAGATCGTTGACCTGATTGGCTGTGAGCCGGAAGACGTTATCCAGGCAAGCGGGAAAACAGGTTATGGTGTGGATAAAATCCTTGAAGCCATCATCGAAAGGATATCTGCCCCGGAAGGCGACCCTGACAAACCCCTTGAAGCATTGATTTTTGATTCCGTTTTTAATTCATACCGCGGGATCTTCGCCTATTTCAGGATATTTAACGGAACCATCAGGACCAATGACTTTGTCAAATTTGTGGCTACGGGGCGAAAATACGACGCAGATGAAGTAGGGGTGTTAAAATTGAAACCTGAACCTCGCAAAATGTTGAGTGCCGGGGATGTGGGTTATATTATTTCGGGAATTAAAGAATCAAGTGAGGTAAAAGTGGGGGATACCATTACCCAGGTCGATCACCCATGCGAAACAGCCATTGAAGGATTCAAGGATGTCAAGCCCATGGTATTTGCCGGGATCTATCCTGTGGACGCAGATGATTATGAGGAGTTGAGAAGTTCCATGGAAAAACTCCAGCTGAATGATGCATCCCTGACATATGAGCCTGAATCATCGGCTGCACTGGGATTCGGATTCAGGTGTGGTTTCCTGGGACTCCTGCACATGGAGATCATACAGGAACGGCTGAGCAGGGAATTTGACATGAATGTGATCACAACAGTGCCCAATGTTTCCTTTATGGTACATACCACAAAGGGAGAATTGATAGAGGTGCATAATCCATCGGGGCTCCCGGATGTTACCCATATTGACTATATAGAAGAACCCTATATCAGGGCACAGATCATATCGCAATCGGATTATGTGGGATCTGTGATGAAACTTTGCATCGATAAAAGAGGTGCGCTCAAAAACCAGGTATACCTGACAAGTGACCGCGTAGAGATAACTTTTGAGATGCCCCTGGCTGAGATTGTATTTGATTTTTATGATAAGTTGAAAAGCATTTCCAAGGGTTATGCCTCATTCGATTATTACCAGACCGGCTACCAGAAAGCCAACCTGGTCCGACTCGATATCCTGCTGAACGGGGAAATGGTTGATGCCCTTTCCACACTTATACACAGGGATAATGCCTATGCCTTCGGCCGGCGGATTTGTGAAAAATTAAAGGAACTCATCCCCAGGCAGCAATTTGATATTGCCATCCAGGCTGCCATAGGTGCCAAGATCATTGCGCGCGAAACTGTCAAGGCACTTAGAAAAGATGTTACAGCCAAATGTTATGGAGGGGATATTACACGTAAGCGCAAACTGCTTGAAAAACAGAAAAAGGGGAAGAAAAAAATGCGCCAGGTGGGCAACGTGGAAGTCCCACAATCTGCCTTTCTGGCTGTATTAAAACTTGATTAACCTGGCAGATATCGGATTGGCCGTATTTATTTAGACAGATTATAAATAGATAAATAAATACCGGAATTTTTTATTTTTTTCATTTACTTATCGGTGATTGCTATTGAATGATCCGATTTAGCGAAAACATTTTTGCAGGAATCATTTGATTCTCAGGCTATAAGACCTATAATATGACCACAGAACCTGCCAGACTGTCCCGTTTCAACAAGAAATATTCCCTGGGTATTGACATAGGTTCCATTTCCATCAATACTATTGTCATTGATCAGGATGGCCAGGTACAATTAGAGCGCTATGATTATTGCCAGGGAAATCCCTTCGAACAGTTGAGGAAGATACTGGAAGAGGTGCTGAAAGATTTTCCTGAAAATGAATTTCCAGGAATAGCATTTACCGGCAGTGGAGGTAAACTGGCATCCGAGATCCTGGGCGGGACCTATATTAATGAGGTGATAGCCCAAGCAGCATCAACATCCCGCTTGTATTCCGATGTAAAGACGGTGATCGAGATGGGTGGCGAGGATTCTAAGCTCATCCTGATGAATGGTGATGAGTCTGATGCTTCAAAGCTTTCCGATTTTGAACTGAATACCATTTGTGCAGCTGGTACCGGATCTTTCCTTGACCAGCAGGCGAACCGGATCGGTGTATCGATTGAAAAGGAATTTGGGGAAATGGCGCTGAAATCAACAAATCCACCCAGGATTGCAGGCCGTTGCAGCGTATTTGCCAAATCCGATATGATCCACCTGCAGCAGATAGCCACCCCGGTCTATGACATTGTGGCCGGACTATGCTTTGCGGTAGCCAGGAATTTTGTCAGTACCCTGGGCAGGGGTAAGCAGTTGAATTTCCCGGTTTCATTCCAGGGAGGGGTGGCAGCCAATGCGGGAATGGTTCGTGCTTTCAGGGAACTTTTAAATGCCGGGGATGGAGACCTTATCATTCCGGAACATCATGCATCGATGGGGGCCATCGGTGCTGCCTTCTGCATGGAAAATCAAGTGGATGTTACTGATTTCAAAGGATTGGATCAGCTCGATCAGTACCTGGAAGAGAAAAAATCACGGGGTAATTTTCAGGATCCGTTAACTGAAGCAGATACGCATTATGATAAAACGGTCCATCCCCTGCCCGAAGGAGGAGATAGGACCGATGTTTTCCTTGGACTTGACGTTGGTTCCCTGAGTACCAATGTGGTTTTGATTGATGAACAGGACAGGGTCATAGCCAGGTGCTACCTTCCCACCGAAAGCAAACCCCTGGAAGCCATCCGGCAGGGTATGTCGGAGATTTTAGAGGAAGTGGGAGACAGGGTGAATGTAAAGGCTGCAGGGGCCACAGGTTCGGGGCGCTACCTCACAGGTGATTTTATCGGGGCCGATGTAATACGGAACGAGATAACTGCCCAGGCAACAGCTGCCATTGCTTATGATCCCGAAGTTGATACCATTTTTGAGATCGGCGGACAGGACTCAAAATTTATCAGTATTGATAATGGTGTCGTTGTAGATTTTGAAATGAACAAGGTTTGTGCAGCCGGAACAGGATCCTTCCTTCAGGAACAGGCTGAGAAACTGGATATCAATATTGTTGATGAATTTGCCAACCTGGCATTCAAGGCAGACAAACCGGCTGCCATGGGGGACCGCTGTACGGTATTCATGGAGACTGACCTGAATTCTTTTCAGCAGAAGGGGGTTGAGAAGGAAAATCTTGTAGGCGGACTGGCATATTCGATCGTTAAGAACTATATCCTGAAAGTTGTCAGGAAAAAACGGATTGGCAATCATATTTTATTTCAGGGAGGGGTTACCAATAACAAGGCCGTTGTTGCAGCCTTTGAAAAGATCACCGGCAAGAAGATCCATGTCCCGCCCCATTTTGATGTAACCGGTGCCATCGGGGCCGCCATGCTTGCCCGCGATAATATCAATGAAAAGGGAACAGAGACAAGGTTCAAGGGATTCGATATATCAAAGACACCATATAAGGTGAAGCGGTTTACCTGCAAGGAATGCAGCAATGAATGCGAAATACGGCGGGTACAGATAGAAGGGGAATCCAAGGCACTTTACTACGGTGGCAGGTGTGAAAAATATGAACTCGAAGAAAGGAAAGGGAAAGGGAAGGGAATTCCTGACTATTTCCAGCAAAAGGTAGACCTACTGACGGTGGGATACGAGACAGCTGAAGATGCTGAAAGGGACCATGGGAAACAAACCATCGGGATTCCCAGGGCACTCATGGTCTTTTACCAGTTCTTCCCGTTCTGGAGGACATTCTTCGAGCATCTCGGCTTCAGGGTTGTCATTTCGGAAGAATCGAATAATACCCTGATCAAGAAATCCCTCGAGATGCTCGTGGCAGAAACCTGCTTCCCCGTTGAGCTCATACACGGCCATATCGATGACCTCTTCCAGAAACAGGTGGATTATATTTTTGCTCCCTTCATCATCAATACCCAGAAAGAAGAAGACAATCCGACCAGCAATTATAATTGTCCATGGATACAGACCTATCCATTTATGGTGAAACCGGCATTGGAAGAAGACCAGAAGAAAAAACTCCTGGTGCCCACACTGAATTTCATATATTTTGGCAGGGTCCTGAACAAGGAATTATCGGATTTCATGTGGGATAAATTCAAGATCTCAAAGGGTAAAGTAGTGAAGGCTATTGAGCTTGCACAGGAAGCCCAGAAGGCCATGGAAGACAAGGTTAAGTCCCTCGGCAAGCAAGTCCTTTCAAACCTGCCGGAAGACAAGGAATGTCTGGTCATACTCGGGAGGCCATATAATACAGGTGACCCATCCTTGAACCTGAGCATGATCGAAAAGCTGATCAACCTTGATGTCCTTCCCATCCCCCTCGATTTCCTGCCCCTTGAGAAGGAGGGGATCACTAAAGATTATAACAAGATGTACTGGCCAAACGGCCAGAAAATCCTCGCTGCCGCGAGACTGGTAGCCAAAGATCCCCGCCTGCACGCCATTTATATGGGCAATTTCAGGTGCGGACCGGATTCATTCCTTTCGCATTTCGTGTATGAAGAGATGGCAGGTAAGCCCTATATGGAATTAGAGGTTGACGAACACAGTGCCGATGCTGGCATGATCACACGTTATGAGGCATTTCTCGACAGCCTTCACGGTTCAAGGATGGCTGATAAGCTGAAAGAGCAGGTGCTCAGGCCGGGGACCATGGACCCATCCCCGAGTAAGGACAGGGTACTTTACTTTCCTTATATGTGTGACGCGGCGCATGCTATGTCAGCAGCTGCCAGGAGTGTGGGTATTGCCTCCGAGGTTTTGCCCATGCAGAACAAAGATGACATGGACCTGGGCAGGAAATATACTTCGGCAAGGGAATGCTTCCCTATGATATGTACGACCGGCAGCTTTCTTAAGAAACTGAAAGAACCGGGTGCGGATCCATCAAAGATCAGTTTCTTCATGCCCGACCATAACGGGCCATGCAGGTTCGGACAATACAACCGTTTGCAGCGGGTCCTGTTCAACCGGATCGGTTATGAGGATGTAAAGATCATCTCACCTTCCAATGATACATCTTACGAGGACCTGGGTGGCGAGCATGGCGGAAAATTCCGGTTCAGGACCTGGAAAGGATTTGTAGCAGTGGACATATTGAGAAAACTCAAACAGGAACGAAAACCCTATGAAGCAATAGAGGGT